>JAFVXO010000024.1 GCA_017501105.1 Clostridia bacterium
CCTGCAAATGCGCTCTCCTCAACGCCGGGAACGTTATCTCCCAGGACCACCTTCTTGATAGTTGTATTGTATGCAAAGGAGTCCAGCAATACGGGAGATGTGGTGTTGATCACCAAGGTGTGCAGGTTGTTACAGCCCAGAATCATGGTGTAGTTAGGCTGTGCCAGGCCTGTAAATGTAATGGATGTAAGATTCTCACAGTACGAGAAGCACAGGGTGCCCAGAGTCTCCATGTTTCCCGACAGAACCACCTCTGTCAGTCCGTTACAATCCTGGAATGCGGCTTCTCCAATAACCTTGAGAGAAGCGCCGAACTCTACGTTCTCCATAGATGTGCACTGAGCAAACGCATGTTGCTCAATGGAAATAACGGTGTTGGGGATGTTGATCTTGGTGAGATTGGTGCATCCGGCAAATGCATATTCGCAGATAGTGTAAAGACCCTGGGGAAGCACAACCTCCTTGAGATCCTTGGCGTCCTTGAGAATACTGGGAGCCAAAACCGTTACCTGATCTCCGTCGGGGCTGTAGGTCTCCAATGTCAACTTGGTCATGCCGGCCTTGTAGGGAATACTGGTAACCGTGCAGGTGCCGTTTCCGTTGCTGACGTAGGTTATACCCTTGCTATCAGTACTGGTCTTGCCCAAAGGGGCGTACTCTGTCTCGTTACCTACGGCACCTACCATGGGGGTGGGCGTCGCTTCGGCAAACAGTCCATTGGTAAAATCGCAACCGGTCATGGCAACAGAGGCCACTATAGCTGCAGTCACCAATACCGCAAGTCCAAAATATCTAGAAATACGATGTGTCATATATGTTCCTCTCTATAGTAAGTCTCGGCTAATTAATTATACACGTTTATCACTATATAGAAAAGGGCGTTTTGTTAAGTATTTACACTCCTATTAATTAGTTATAAAATTGCTTCATCTGCGCAATTAAAACTGTGTCTTTTTTTGTCGCAATGGTTTTACGTAATATGGGGAGAAAATGTTTATTTATCTGTTTTTATTGTGGATAATGCTCAGCAGTCGCCTGACCCTGGAGATAATTCTTTTGGGTGTGGTTCTCTGCCTTGCTCTCATGCTATTTGTATGGAGAGTCATGGGCTATTCCCCTCGCAACGATCTGCGTCTTTTCCGCATCTCCCTCTACGCCGTTGCCTATGCAGGACTGCTTATCTGGGAGATATTCAAATCCACCCTGCATCTGGGACGTATTATCTTCTCCCGCAAGATGGTTGTTAAGCCAGCTATCTATACTTTCTCCTGTCCCCTGAACACAGGTCTGGCCAGAGTTATTTTTGCCAACTCCATTACCCTCACTCCCGGTACAATTACCATTTCCCAGGAGGGAGATTCCTTTACCGTCCATGGTCTCCATCCCGATTTGCTGACCTCTTTGCCCGGCTGCTCCTTTGTGAGATTGCTGTCCAGAATGGAGGCCATTAAATGATCGATCGCGCCTACAATATTCTCTTTATAGTTACACTCTGCGCTATAGGCGTTATGTTGTTTGCTGCGCTGATTCGCAGCATCCGTGGTCCTCGCACCGTTGACCACATTATGGGTGTAAATATGACCTGCACCATGACTACCCTGTGCATTGCCGTCCTGGCGTTGCTGTTGGACGAATCCTACCTGTTGGACGTGTGTCTGATATACGTGCTGATTAGCTTCCTTGCAGTAGTTGTGCTGGCCAAGGTGTTCATCAATGTAAACATGCACCGCAAGGAGGATCGCCATGATTGAATGGATTCGCTTTGGACTCTGCGCCCTGCTGATTTTGTCCGGTCTCTTTGTGTTGCTGGTCTCCGTTTCGGGCGTCCATAAGTTTAAGTTTGCCCTGAATCGCATTCATTTTGCCGGAATTACCGACACCATGGGAGTCTTTCTTATCATTGCCGGCCTGCTTGTTGCTGCTGGCGTAGGTTACACCGCCTTGAAACTGTTGGCCATATTGTTTTTCCTGTGGTTTTCCTCTCCGGTTTCCTCACATTTCCTGGCCCGACTGGAGTACGACACAGACACCGCCCTGTCGGAACACTGCGTGAATCTTAACGAGCAGGAGGATGAGCAATGAACGTATTCCGCGCTATCCTGCTGACATTTTTGCTCGTGTGTGCCATAGCTACGGCATTTTCGAAAAAACTACTCAACACCACTATCATATTCATGTCCTACAGCTTGATTATGGCTATTGTCTGGGTCCTCTTGGAATCCCCCGACCTGGCCATAACCGAGGCTGCTGTAGGTGCAGGTATTACCAGCGTTTTGTTCTTTCTTGCCCTGCGCAAGATAGAGCGCATCAGGAGCGACGAAGAAGATGACCCAGAAGAATAACAGACTGACATCCGCATATCGCCGCATCTATCGACGGGTTTATATGGTCCTGTCTATTGTGCTGTGCATTTTTATCATAGGCACTCTGCTCTGGACTGTGTCGTATTTGCCCCCCTATGGCGACACCAACACTCCCACCCACAACGAGGTGGCAGACCGCTACGTAAGTCAGGGCCTAACCGAGACCGGCGCCACAAACATTGTTGCAGGCATGATTCTGGACTACAGGGCCTTTGACACTCTGGGGGAAAGCTTTGTTCTGTTCACCGCCTTCTGCTCCTGTCTCATCATTCTGCAGGGCAGCGAATTCGTAAAGCAACACCGCCCGGACAAATATCGCACCTTTGACGACAACATTTTGCGCTACACCATGTACGTAATTGTTCCTATGGTAATGCTGTTTGGCGTGTACGTTTTGCTGAACGGCCATCTGTCTCCCGGCGGGGGCTTCTCAGGAGGCGCGATTTTAGGTGCCGGACTGGTTCTCATGTCCCTTGCCTTTGGACACAATACTGTTTCCCGATTCCTTACCCCTCATAGAATCAGGGTGATTACCTGCTGTTCCCTGTGCTTCTACTGCCTGGCTAAGAGCTATTCCTTCTTTACCGGTGCAAACGGACTACACAGCATTATTGGCCCGGGCGTGGCCGGAAATATACTGAGTGGCGGATTGATTCTGCCCCTTAACATAGCCGTTGGCTGCGTGGTCGCATGTACCATGTACAGTTTCTACTGCCTGTTCGAGAGGGGAGATCTGAAATGATTTTTAGATTTGGAGACAATCTGCTCATAAACTATGAAGAAGCCATCGCCGTGGTACTGTTTGCCATAGGCTTCTGCATGCTGCTGTTCCACAACAACCTGATGCGCAAGATTATCGGCCTGAACATTATGGACACCGGCGTTTATCTTTTCCTTGCCTCCATGGGCTACATCGAAGGCGGCAAGGCCCCTATTCTGCCGGACCCCAATGCCACCATCACAATGATTAACCCCATTCCTTCGGGATTGGTTTTGACGGGCATCGTTGTTTCTGTCAGCGTTACTGCCCTGATGTTGTCCCTGACTGTGCGCCTGTACAAGCGCTACCACACGCTGAATCTGGACGAAATATACGAGATTATAGAGGAGGACGAGGAATATGACATTCATAACTAACTTCCCCTTCTTCTCCATAGTGGGCTCACTGCTGTTTTCGGTATTGATCTTCGCCTTCCGCTCCAAGCCTCTGACCGGCCGTGTGCTGACCTATTCTCTCATTATCGCAAATATGGTCTTCTCTGCGGGAACCCTTTTCTATACGGTTTCTACGGGAGAAAGTTTTACATACCTGATGGGCCACTACAGTGCTCCCTGGGGCAACGAAATCCGTGGAGGCGTCCTGGAGTCCCTGTTGGCACTGGTGTTCTGTTCCGTTCTCCTGCTGTCCATTGTGGGCGGACGCAAATTCATAATTATGCACCTGGAGGATGCCTCCAAGCACTACCTCTACTACATAATGATAGCCCTGCTTAATGCAGCCCTGATGGCCTTGGTATATACCAACGACCTTTTTACTGCATACGTATTTGTAGAGATTGCCACCCTGTCCTCCTGCGCCATTTTGATGATCAGACCCGGAGGCAGGCCCGCTGCGGCAGCCACGCGATACATGATATTCAGCCTGATGGGTTCCGGTCTGTTCCTGCTGGGCATTATCCTGATGTACGACATTACCGGTCACCTGCTCATGGTAAACATCCAGCAGGCTGTCAGCCAGATTGCTGCAGAAAACACCTACTACGGTCCTCTGTTGGTATCCATCTGCCTCATGACAGGCGGCCTTGGCATCAAGAGCGGTATGTTCCCCTTCCACTACTGGATGCCGGACACCTACGGAACTGCCACACCCTCATCCTCATGCATACTTTCGGGAATTATCTCCAAGGCATATATTTTTGTTCTGATAAAGATTATATACAGAGTCATTGGTGTGGAGGTTTACTACTCCACCGGCGCCCAGAATCTGCTGTTCATCCTTGGTGTAATGGGCATGTTAGTGGGCTCCATGGGTGCTATTCGAGCCAAAAAGCTTAACCGCATGATTTCCCACTCCTCTGCTGCCCAAATTGGATACATCTATATGGGCATTGGCCTGGGAGGCATAGGACTGCTGGCCTCTGTATTCCACATGCTTACACACGC
>JAFVXO010000025.1 GCA_017501105.1 Clostridia bacterium
CTCATGTCCTCCTGATAGAACACGCAGTGTATTGCCTCAGCCACCAGGCCTTCCTCAAAATCTGTGTCCAGCTCGGTTCCACAGATATTGCACAGGTACCTGGTAAATCCGCGCCTCTCGAACCAGGGTTCTACCACCTCGATCAAATCCCATTGGTGCTGGTGGTCGTGGTCCTGGGTGTCTAGGGTTTCAATAATCTCGCCGTCAGTCTCGTCCCCTGTATTGTCTGGAGAACAGCCTGCACAGACGAATAGCAACAGCGTCAGAGCCACTATCAAGGTTCCCGCCTGTCTTAACTTATTAAATCTCATCGTATCTCCTATTCGTCGTCATCCAGCAGCCTCTGCCTTATAACCATGTAGAAGCTATGATCCGCTAGCTTAATCATATTAACCTTGTTGGGAGATATGCGTAGGGTAACAGTGTCCCCTGTCTTGAGCTCGCGAGGATGACGGCCGTCAGTCAGCAGCACAGGATTGCCGATTTCTCTGACGCTGTCCTTCTCTATTCGTATGAATATCTCGTCTCCGGGACATGTAACCAGGGAACTACCGATAAATGTTCTGGCACAAATAGGGGTAATTACTGCATTTTCTGCCTGGGGCATCAATATAGGTCCGCCGGCATTTTGGTTATATGCGGTAGAACCTGTAGCAGTGCATATCAGCATACCGTCTCCTGTAAAGGTGTCGATATGGGAACCATTGATCTCCAACCTGATTTTTGACATATGCCTGCGGTTGCCACGGCTGATGCAAATCTCGTTGACTGCCAGGATTTCTTCCTCCGCGGAGATCTCGCCAACCAAAACTGCTCTCTGCTCAACCTGGTAATCTCCTGAGGCTATGCTGCGCACCACACTCAGGGATTCCTCTCGTCCACACTGGGCCAAATATCCCAAATGGCCAAAGTTTACGCCAAGAATGGGTATCTGTCGGGGGAATATCTCCCTCGCCGCACGCAAAATTGTGCCGTCTCCACCTAGTACGATCAACACATCTGCGCTGTCAAGCAGCTCCGTCTGATTGTCAGTCTCAGCTGTATATATAACTGCCTGGCTGCCACATTCGAAAATTGTCTTGCTCAGAGTCTCTGCAAACTCCAGAGTTTCAGCCTTGCGGGGATTGGGTCTGATTGCAAATAACATTAGTCTGCTCCTTTGTATCCCTGGGGGTTGTTCTTCTGCCAATTCCACGTGTCGCGGCACATTTCACTCAGGCCCAGCTGTGCCTCCCATCCCAACAGCTCCCTGGCTCTGGTTGGGTCAGCATAGCACGCGTCGATGTCTCCGGGGCGGCGTGGTGCATACTCGTAGGGAACAGGAACGCCGTTTATCTCGGCAAATGCCTCTGCCATCTGCTTGACGCTATAGCCTGTGCCTGTGCCCAGGTTCACGGCAATGCAGCCCTTGTGGGAGTCACAGTAAGGCAGTGCAGCCACATGGCCCTTAGCCAGGTCGACCACGTGGATATAGTCTCTGACTCCTGTGCCGTCAGGAGTGTTGTAGTCGTTGCCAAATATGCTGAGGTGGTGTCTCCTGCCCACTGCCACCTGGGAAATAAAAGGCATCAGGTTGTTGGGAATACCGGAGGGATCCTCACCAATCAGTCCGCTGGCGTGGGCGCCTACGGGGTTAAAGTATCTGAGCAACACCGCAGACAACTCCGGATTGGCCACCGCTGCGTCGCGAATAATCTGCTCGATCATGTACTTAGTCCAGCCATAGGGGTTGGTACAGCCTCCTGTGGGACTGTCCTCTGTCAGAGGAAGCTTGTCCGGGGTGCCGTAAACAGTTGCAGATGAACTGAAAATCAGGTTACAAACCCCGTGTCTCTGCATCGCATCCAACAACACCAGAGTGCTGTCTATATTGTTTCTATAATACTGTATGGGTATTGAAACGGATTCTCCTACGGCCTTAAGTCCCGCAAAGTGGATACATGCATCGAAATGTCCCTCTGCAAACAGTTTGTCCACCGCCTCTGCGTCACACATATCTATAGTGTGGGTCTCCACATTGCATCCTGTAATGCGACCAATGCGCTCCACCGCCTCAGGACAGCTGTTGGAATAATTATCTGCAATAATGGGGGTGTGACCTGCATTTATTAATTCAACTGCTGTATGGCTACCTATATAGCCGGCTCCGCCTGTAAGTAAAACCCTCATATCATTCTCCAAAAATAGTCTATTTGTTGTAATGATATTCCGAAAACACAGTTGTGTAAAGAGCGCGGCCAATATGTCTTGACTCCACAAGGCTCCTGGTCCCTTATCAACTACACGAAAAAACCGGACATCACTGGATATCCGGTTTGATAGGGCGAATTTCAACGGAGTCTTTTATTCGCCGGATGAAATGCCGTTCACATACTGATGCATTTCCTGCCTGGAGTGAACTCCATGAGCCCCGTCCACGATTCTCTGTTGTTCTGCGTCACTCAGCATGGCAAATTTTTTCATTGCATCAGGATTTAATGCCATGGTCATTGCAAAGCCTATTGGCATGTCTTCTCGCTTCATCACTACACCTCCAAGGAATCTTGTGAATATTTTGTCCATTTTTCTCCCCTTCATGTATGCCAAGTTTTTGTATATTGTGGCCCCGCCATGCAAAAGCTAAAGAAAAAACGGAGGCAAAAATTGAGCAATCATTTGCAATACCAAACAAGCCCATACCTTCTTCAGCACAAGGATAATCCCGTAGACTGGTATCCTTGGAGTGAGGAAGCCTTTGCACGAGCACGCAACGAAGATAAACCCATATTTTTAAGCATTGGCTACAGCACCTGTCACTGGTGCCACGTACTGGCCCATGAGAGCTTTGAGGACGCAGAAATTGCCGATCTGTTAAATCGCCATTTCATATCCATCAAAGTAGACAAGGAGGAACGCCCCGACATTGACAGTGTATATATGGCGGTATGTCAGGCCTTTACAGGCAGCGGAGGATGGCCCACCAGTATTTTCATGACTGCGGAACAAAAGCCTTTTTTTGCGGGCACCTATTTCCCCAAGGCATCCCGAGGCAATATGATTGGCATGCGAGAACTGTTGTTGGCAATCCACGAAGCATGGGAGAAGGACCGAGACTCATTGCTGAAGCAATCCGATGCTGTCATGGCTCATCTCAACAGTGCCCACCAATCTTTCGAAAGCGCAGATGAAGACCTGCCTCATGATGCAGTTTCCCTTTACAAGCGCGTATATGACCCCATTTATGGCGGTTTTGGCGCTGCCCCAAAATTCCCCGCGCCCCATAACATTCTGTTCTTGCTATCCTACTATGAGCGATACAGGGACGCCGAATGCCTGCAAATGGCAGAACATACGCTGCTACAAATGTACCGCGGAGGATTATTTGATCATATCGGATTTGGGTTCTGTCGCTATTCCACCGACGAACAGTTCCTGATTCCTCATTTCGAAAAAATGCTGTACGATAATGCACTACTGATTCTCGCCTATTGTAAAGCCTATGAGATAACAAAGAAGTCCATGTACCTGGAAATTGCAGAGAAAACCGCAGCATATATTCTCCGGGAAATGACCTCACCCGAAGGTGGCTTCTACAGCGCCCAGGATGCAGACAGTGAGGGGGTTGAGGGAAAATATTATCTGCTCTCTCCCGATGAGGTATTGAATGTACTGGGGGATGAGTTGGGTCAAGCCTTCAATCGTCACTTTGACATCAGCGAAAGGGGGAACTTTGAGCGAAAGAACATCCCCCATCTTCTAAAAAGCCAGCCAACTACAGAATTTGATTCCTGTTTCGCCCCCCTGCTTGAGTACCGCAAGCAGAGATATTCCCTTCATTTGGACGATAAAGTTCTCACCTTCTGGAACTCTCTGATGATTGCAGCTATGTGTCATCTGTTCCTGGTCAGCGGAAAACAGGTTTATCTGACTGCTGCTAAGCGGGCAGATGAATTTATCCAAAAGCATCTGCAGGAAGACTCCACCTTGTTCGTCAGTTTCCGAGAAGGCAAGCGTGGTGTGACGGGATTTCTGGAGGATTATGCCGGGTATATATTTGCCCAGCTGTCTCTCCATAGGGCCACCCTTCAAAACGTATATGCTGAGCAGGCAGAGTTACTGTGCCGAAAGGTCATGGCCGATTTTTTAGACAGTTCAGGTGGGTTTTACCTATACGGACGAGATGGCGAAAAGCTAATCCTCAACCCCAAGGAGACATACGATGGCGCTGTCCCCAGCGGAAACAGCCTGATGGCGTACAATCTGGTGCGGCTGGCTATGCTAACTGGGGACGAAGAGCTCTATAGTGCAGCCCAGAATCAACTGGATTTTCTCGCTGCTCAGGCTGCTTCCTATCCTACTGGGTATGCTATGTTTTTAACTGCACTTTTGGACCATACTCATTCTCCCACAAAAATAGTGATTGCTCCCGATGCCCAAGATAATCTGGAAAGGCTCCCTCTGGAACTCCCCACAAATATGGTTGCCGTTTTGTTGCCAAATCCTACTGACGAGTATCCACTAGTTAACAATAAAACCACCTACCATATCTGTAAGGAGTATAGTTGTATGCTACCGGTCAATGACCTGCATGAACTGTTTGATCCGAGTGCATACTAATTTTCAGAAAGGGGTGATACTCATGAATAACAAGAAGGACACAAAGCAGTGTCAAAACAAGAAGAAGTTGACGAATCCCGGCGATATTAAGGGCAAGATTGATGTCTGCGATATCCGCGAGCGTCGAGATGGTCCTGGGGGAAATTAATACCAACAGTGCAAAAGCCACGGCATACGCCGTGGCTTTTGTCTACATCCTACTTCTTACAAAAAAATCCGCACACAAACGTGGCGGAAATTTGGAGCGGGTGATGGGAATCGAACCCACGCAATCAGCTTGGAAGGCTGATGTTCTACCATTGAACTACACCCGCAAATCAAAAGTGCAAAACGGATTTTACCACCCTTTTACAACCATGTCAACAGAGCAAGGAAATAAAGCGACCCGGTCTCATTCTGTCAACTGAGCAGAGATATCCTCCTGTCCGTAGCTTATCATAAAGAACAGCAGCGCTGCTGTCTGAGGCCACAGCATGGCAAGATCAAACATTCCAGACAATAGCACGATAGCGTAGGCTGCAACCACCATACCTAGGCCGGGTTTGTTGCGGAGACCTCTGTTTGCCTTTATGCTCCTGCCCAGTATGACGCCAAACAGTCCCAGCAGTATGCCAAGGCCTACAATGCCGTAATCCATAACCATCTCCAGCAGGAGATTGTGAGCATGGAGAGCATACCATCCTCCCAGTTCATTATATACACGTGCATACGAATATGTACCATATCCAAATATAGGTCTGGCGGTAATGCTTGCTACTGCATTCCTCCATATCCCAAACCGTCCATTGAGAGAGCTGACTACCTCATCCATTCGGGGAAGCAAGTCGAGAGTTTCGCCCATAAGAATATCTATTGACAACAATATGACCAGTACGGCGCTGGCCAGGGCCAGAACCTTCCACCTACGGGTAAATATCAGATAGATAGCGCAGGACACAGCCGTTACCACAATGGAACTACGGCTGCCAGTCATGTACATGGCCACACAATTCACCAGGATAGTACAGCCATAGAATATACGCACTCCCCACTTGTTGGTCCTGCAAAAATTATGCACACAGAGGAGAATGGTTATGGCACAGACCATACCATAGAAGTTGGCATTGGTAAATACGGAGCAATAGCGCTCGCCATACACCCAGCTCAGGCCCATGGCCATCTGAATCAATGCCACTACGAAACAGGGCCAGCTGGCAATACAAATAATCTCGGAAAGGAGGTTGAACATGTGGCTGCTCATGGAATGAGAAACAAACACAATACCCACATATGCCAATCCCAAAGCAGCACTAAGCAGCACCATGGGAAGAGTGCCATATACTACAGTGACAACAATGGTTAGAATCCAAAAACATCCCAGCAATATGGCCTCCGGTCGGCGACGCTTCCACATATCCCGTCTCTTAATCAGAGCGTATATAGAAATCACCAATATGGCCGCAATTTGGACAAATACAGTAAGAAAAACAGACACAGTCAAAGCCACCAACATCCATTGGTCTGTTGTCAGCTTAATCTTAGCCTGTTTGTTCAAGACGCCTATGTCCATTTGCTCCCCCTTGATATATACGGAACAATTATACCGACACTATCTTCGAAATACAACACAAATACGACAACACCCGAGGAGATTTGTTCCTCAGGTGTTAAATTTACAATTTAAAATTGTCTCCCGGCACTGTTATCAGCTCTCATAGGGGCGAACTCTGAACTTGGCGCCCACAGACTCACATATTTTACGGCTAGTCTCCTGCTCCTCCGGTGTAGTAACAACATCCACCACCGACATAACAACATTGGGTACATAATTTGTACAGTCCTTTGCAAACTTGAGCATGGCGTCATAGGAGTCTATTCCAAACTTAGGGCGAACGGACTTAAGGTAATCCTCCTTGTTGGTTGCGTTCAAACTAATGGAAACTGTGTCAATAAGGCCTTCCAGCTTAGGTGCAGTCTGTTCATTCCAAATCAAATCCGCAAGGCCGTTTGTGTTAATGCGAATTTTAATATTGCTCTTTGACCTGATATAGGCAGCCACCTTCAGCAAGTCCTCCAAGCGTTCTGTAGGTTCGCCGTAGCCGCAGAAAACCACCTCATCGTATTTTTCCAGATCCCAGGTGTCGATGCTGTCGCAGACCTCCTGAACGGTTGGCTCGCGGTCCAGCCACAGGGAGTCCGAGTCAAACACGTAATCCTTGTTGTGACGCAGACAGAACGTGCATGCACAGGGGCAGCGATTGGTCATGTTTACGTAAATTGCTGTATTGCCAGAATATGTAATCGTCATCATAATTGCTTTCCTCCAACTAACTTTTGCTTAAAACCTATCTTGTCGATAGCCAATCCCAGGATAACGAAGATAACAGAGCTGGCAACCGACTGGGTGATTGAACTGGGTATTCCCTCAAGGGAGGCTATAAAACTACCTGTTATCAGCGACTCATATAGATAGTATCCACCTGCACATATTACTGCTGCAAGTAACAGGGCCCAGAGGTTTCTCTTGGTAACAATTTTCCTGTCCTGGTTTGAGAACACCAGCACTGTAATACCCTTGATTATCACAGACCCCGGAGCCCAGATGGCATATCCCGTAAGGCAATCGGCAAGAAATGCTCCGCCGGCACCTACAAACATGGCATAAGGCCAGGGCAACAGGCATGAGGCAATGTAGATAAGTCCGTCTCCCACATGAACATATCCGTTGTAGGTTGGTATATGCAGATACGCAGTAACCACAAATACCAATGCTGTGAAAATACCCGTAAAGCACATTAGCCTTATTCTCTGGTTTTTCATAATAATACTCTCCCCTTAGATCTCCGTCAAAAATTCTTCGAAACAAATACCGTCGGGTTCAGGCAAGTCCAGCTCAACTGTGCGCCGCAACGCCTTGGCAATAAATGATGAGGCATGTCTCACAGAGTCCATAAAGTCCACTCCGTTAACAGCGTCCGCCGCAATAATAGCGGAAAAAACATCTCCCGTTCCCGAACGGCAGGGGCCTACCTTGTGCTCCCGCAGAATTTGGGGCTGTTTCCCTGCCTCGTAGACGAAGTTCTCAAGGTCATCGCCGCGTTCCAGTCCGGAAACGACAATTTTCTTGGGGCCCATCTGGCTTAGCTTCTGGCACAACTCTGTAAGTTCTCCCTCGGTTATGTCTGGGTTGTACTCAGTGCCAGCCAGAACACAGGCCTCAGTCAAGTTGGGAGTCAATATGTCCGCATATGGAACAATGGCAGACATCTGCTCTGCCAATAGTGGTGAGTACGTGGGATATAGCGCCCCACCATCTCCCATGACGGGATCGATAACGGTGATATTGTCATCCTTTTTGAAGAGCTCCAAAAACCGCTTTACAATGTGAATCTGCTCCGGGGAACCCAGGAATCCCGATAAAATGCCGTGAAAATGCAGGCCCAACTTCTCCCATTCGTCGATATAGGCATCCATATGCTCCGTATAGTCGGTATAAAAAAAGCTGTCATATCCCGTGTGATTGGAGAAAATCGAAGTGGGCAAAGGACAACACTGTACCTTCAAAGCGGAGATAATAGGTAGGGAGGCCGCTATGGAGCAATGCCCAAATCCGCAGAAATCGTTGATGACTGCAATCTTTTTTTGACGATTATTCCACACCTTGCCTCTACTCCTTGAATTTAATGTGCGCCATTATATAATGGTTTTGGTTCTATTAAAATAGTCAGAAAAGGGGAATATTATATAACCAGATGAAATACACAATTCAAAAATCCCAAAACATTCCTGCATATCTGCAGCTATACAAGCATGTCAGAGATGATATTGTAGACCAGATTTATCCCTATAACAGCAAACTGCCTTCCAAGAGAGTAATTGCAGAGGAGACTGGCGTAAGCACGGTAACTGTTGAACATGCCTATGCCTTGCTCTGCGATGAGGGGTATATAGAGGCGCGGGAACGAAGTGGGTACTTTGTAATATTCCGTACAGACGACGGCTTTGTCTCTTCCTCAAAGGCCGAACCCCAACATATCACTCCATCAAAACAACATACTGGAACTCCCGCAGAGTTTCCATTCTCCGTTCTCACTAAGACAATGCGCAATGTTATAAGTAGTATGGGCCAGTCGATTCTTGACCGTTCTCCAAATTCCGGCCGCATTGAGCTCCGGGAGGCTATACAGAAATATCTTGCTCGCAGTCGAGGCATCACCGCCGGTATTGACCAGATTATTATTGGTTCGGGGTCAGAGTATCTGTACAGTCTGATTGTGGAACTCCTTGGAAGAAGTAAGGTATATGCTATTGAATCTCCCTCCTACAAGAAGATAGAACAGGTATATCGCGCATCCGACGTTCAACTACGAAAACTGCAATTGGGCGAAGAGGGTATAGATAGCGCAGCTCTTAAGTCCTGCGAGGCCGACATATTGCACATTTCCCCCTATCGCAGTTATCCCAGCGGCGTAACCGCAACGGCTTCCAAGCGCCACGAATATCTCAGGTGGGCACAACAGGGCGAACGATATATCATTGAGGATGATTTTGAATCCGAGTTTTCAGTTTCCAGAAAGTCGGAGGAAACCCTTTTCTCCCACTCGCCCAAGGATAACGTAATCTATATGAATACCTTCTCAAAGACAATCTCTCCCTCACTGCGTGTGGGATATATGGTTTTGCCCAAACACCTGGCGCTACGGTTCGACCAGGAGCTAGGTTTCTATTCCTGCACCGTTCCAACCTACATTCAGCTTGTTCTCTGCGAACTTATTTCAAACGGTGACTTTGAAAGACACATCAACCGCGTCAGACGGGCAAAGCGCAAGGAACTCAATAAATAAAAAAACAGCACCCACAAAATGTGAGTGCTGTACTCGTTGAAATAAGTCTGATTATCTCTTGGAGAACTGGGGAGCCTTACGGGCCTTCTTAAGACCGTACTTACGACGCTCCTTCATTCTGGGATCACGTGTCAGGAAACCAGCCTTCTTAAGTGCAGGTCTGAAATCAGCGTCTGCCTTAACAAGAGCTCTGGAAATACCATGTCTGATAGCACCAGCCTGGCCTGTGAATCCACCACCATGTACGTTGGCAAGAACGTCATATGTTGCCAGTGTGTCGGTGAGATTCATGGGCTGTCTAACGATGGTCTTGAGTGTCTCGAGACCAAAGTAGTTGTCGATGTCTCTGCCGTTAATAACAATTTTGCCTGTTCCGGGAACCAGTCTGATTCTGGCTACAGAAGTCTTTCTTCTGCCTGTGCCCAAATACTGTTGAACCTTAGCCATTTATGTCTCCCTCCTACTCTGCAAGTGTAAGAACCTCAGGCTGCTGTGCCTGATGCTCATGCTCGGGGCCTGCATAGACCTTGAGCTTCTTGTACATCTGTCTGCCCAAAGCGTTCTTGGGAAGCATACCCTTAACAGCCAGCTCAATAACCCTCTCAGGGTTCTTGGCCATCATCTTGCCTGCCGATACATCCTTGAGTCCTCCGGGATATCCGGTGTGATGATAGTAGAGCTTCTTCTCCAGCTTCTTGCCGGTCAGAACGACCTTATCAGCATTAACTACGATAACGTAGTCTCCGGTATCCAAGTTAGGTGTAAAGGTGGGCTTGTTCTTGCCTCTCAGTACAGCTGCAACCTGACTGGCCAGTCTGCCGAGAGTCATACCGCTTGCATCAACAACATACCATTTTCTCTCAATGGAGTTGCCTTTAACAACATAAGTGTTCATGTAAACCCTCCAATAAACATTGCGAAATAGCGTGGCAAAGCACGCAACAGGTGACATTCTAATATGAGTGTTGCGCCTTGTCAACAATTATTTTTTAAAATTTCCGATTATTTTAATTTACCCCATCTAAAGGCCTGTTTTTCTGCGTTTTTGGGCATTTTCGGGGCTATTTCATAGAGTTCTACTGATTTTTATCAGTACTTGACCTCCATCAGCATGAGGCCACAGGGGGTTAATGTCTTGCCTCCCCGCTTTCGACTGCCCGAGGCAATTATATCTGAAATGCTGTCCGCGGAGATTTTTCCAATACCAACAAACAGCAGTGTGCCAGCAATAATTCGAACCATATTGTAGAGGAAGCCTGTTCCCTCTATATCTATGGCCACCACGTTGGGGGAAATCTGAGACACTTCACAGGACAATATACGCCTGACTGTGGATTTGGCAGTACCTCCTGAAGCTTGGAAGCCCCTGAAATCATGCTCCCCCACAAATGCATGTGCTGCCTGCTGCATTTTTTCAATGTCGGGTGCCTTAGGACTATAATAAGCATAGCGATTCCACAGCGCCTGAGGAGAAATGCCATACTGTATGCAATACCTGTATCTCTTACTTTTTGCCTTAAATCTGGCATTAAAGTCCTCTGGTGCCTCACAACTGGTCAGCACCTTGAGATCCTGGGGCAGGAGCACGTTCAATGCATAAGAAAAGCGTTCTGGGGGAATGTTGGATTCTGTTCTAAAATTGGACACATGACCTGCCGCATGGACTCCGGCGTCTGTTCGACTGCAGCCATAGAGGGTTATCTTCTCCCCTGTCAGTTGTGAAATCGCATCCTGCAGCGTCTGCTGCACTGAGCGACCGTTGTCCTGACACTGCCATCCGCAGAAATCTGTACCGTCGTATTGTGTTATCAACTTAATATTTTTCATCATTTATTGCTATATGTTGTCTTCTGAATATTTGTGGCAAAAACCTTTACCGTTTGTTTTAAAATGTGAATAATATTCACTTTTATTCATCTTACTCCCCATGACATAATAATTTCCAGTAAATATATTCAATTTTATACATTAGGAGTAAAAATGCTAAGCAATATAATCCGTTTCTTTAGGAAGAGGTCCGGCATGTCACAGGAGCTCTTGGCTTCCGGTCTAAATGTTGACCGCACGCTAATCAGCAAATACGAAGGAGGCCTGGTAGAGCCAAGCTTTGGCACCCTGACAAAGATTGCAGACCTGTTACAGGTGGATATTGTGGTGTTCTGTCTCTGTCTTGAGCTATCCAAACACAGTTTAAGCGAATCCAAAATTCTATTGTTGGACACGGACCAAAGCAGGACAACCCACTATTTGAAGTCCTCCTGGAACTCTCGTTCCTGCGGGCTCATTGATCCATACAACACCATCTCCGGGCTGTCCTCAGACGAACGTCTGTTAGTACTGCAATATCTGGAGGACTATCACGGGCAACGGGTTACTTCATACTGTTGAGGCAGCTCTGTAACCTTTCCTTAACCATATCAGATCCCATAATCTGCATACACGAATACAAATCAGGCGAGTTCTGCCTGCCGCAAACTGCAACTCTAAGAACCATAGTGGTGTCGCCGGGATTGCCTCTGAACTGATCTGGGGCGGCCTTGTACTCCTTGGTAGATGTGGCAAATCCAATTTCCCCGGAATACTTGCATATTGTACCAAACCACTCCTGCATATCCTCTGCAGGATTATATATTGCGCCGTAATCCCTGAGAATGCGCTGTACATCCTCTGCTGCAATGTGCTGAGGCATAGTGTAGTTTGGCTTAAACAACTGAGGGTAGAAGAAGCTCATGTAGTCCTTGACCTCGCTCCACAGGGCCAGGTCCTTGCGAGGCTTCTTGCCGCCACGGCCAATAGCCAATATTGCTTTGGCATATTCCGGATCTGCAGTCAGAGCATCATACAGTTCTGCATCGAACTCCTGTGCCCAATCGGTTACTGCCTGGTATACCTGTTCGGCTGACATCCTCGCGATGACATTTTTGCTGACATCTCTGAACTTGTCCATATCAAAGAGGGTTCCCGATACGCTCATCTTCTTGAGTGAGAAGGGGAAAGTCTCCAGAGGTGCATCGGGATTTGCTATCCGCCAGTCCTCGAAGTTGGAGTTTATTACGGTCATCAGATATTCCTTAACAGACTCCGGAGGATAGCCCTCTGTTCTGTAGTAGTCCAGGGATGCCTCAGGGTCCTTGCGCTTGGACAGCTTGCGCTTTTTGTCGCCGTCCACCTTCATCATATGGGAGGTATGGGCAAACTTAGGCATCTTGAATCCCAGCGCTCCAAACAGCTGAATGTGCCAGCTGAGGGTAGATAGCCACTCTTCGCCTCTGACAACAACCGATGTGCGCATCAGGTGGTCGTCTACCACGTGGGCAAAGTGATATGTGGGAATTCCGTCAGACTTGAGCAGTACAAAGTCCTGGTTATTCTCAGGAACTACGATTTTGCCCTTAATCTGATCGTCAATGCTGACGGTCTTGTCCGGATCGCCCTGAGAACGGAATCTAACTACAAATGGTCTGCCCTCTGCAATGAGCTGAGCCACCTGGTCCACATCCATATCTCTGTGTACTGCATATTCTCCGTAATAACCGGGATTCTCGTGTCTCTGTTCCTGGAGATTGCGCATCTGTTCCAGATCCTCCTCAGTACAGAAGCAGGGGTATGCCTTGCCCTCCAACACCAGTTTCTTGGCATAGGCCTGGTAAATTGCTGCGCGCTGTCTCTGATAGTATGGGCCGTATTCGCCGAACTCTCCCTGGGAGGTAACGCCTTCGTCGATGTTGAGGCCATACTGTCCAAACACCTTGGTGATGAGTTCGACTGCCCCGGGCACCTGCCTCTTAAGGTCAGTGTCCTCGATGCGTAGGATGAACTTGCCGCCGCTCTGGTGAGCCAGTCTCTCGTCAACAATAGCACCGAACAGGTTGCCCAGGTGCATAAAGCCGGTAGGGCTGGGGGCCATACGGGTAATCTTGGCGCCCTCAGGCAGATTGCGAGGGGGAAATATTGTCTCATACTCCTCAGGTGTTTTGAGCTCCTGAGGGAACATTAATGCCGCTAAACGCTGATAATCCATTGTTATTCTCCAGTTAATTTAATCTATTCTTGTATTAAGGTGTATGCCCTTACGTATTCTACCAGGAATGCATCGGGCAGTGCATCTGCATCCGGTAATCCGGTCCAACTGCCTGTCTCAACGGTTACCTTCATGTAAAGGGGAACCTGGCAAATGCCTCCGGGAATATCTTCCTCTGTCAATGTCCATACGGTCTCTCCATCGATATAGAATACGTACTTGTCCGGTGTCCACAGCAGGCTGAACGTATGGTAGCCGGAGTATATATCCTCCACATATGTGTGGGTGCTCTTGCTGTAGATACTGTGTCCACCTTGCCAGCTATCATCGTCGTAGTGAATAGCATGGCCGATCTCGCTCCTGTTGTAGTATGGGGACTCGAATATATCTATCTCTGTGCCGTCCTCTGCGGAGCCATTTGCATTGCTGACTCCTGTGCCATAGAGCCAAAATGCGCACCAATAGCCGGGAATCTGGTTGAGCTGACAGCATATTTCAAAATATCCATACTGCTGTTTGTAGGTGTTGATGGTTCTAATAGCGCCGGACTTGTATACGCCGTCCTCACAGCTCATGGACAGTTTAAGCTTGCCATCCTCAACCTTTACCTGGTGCCAATCCCAGCGGTTACCCAGGTCCTGTCTCTCCCATGCAGGACAGTAGTTCCACAGTCCAAAATTCAGATCATCTCCCTCAAACTCATCCTCGAACGCCAGCTCACATCTATAGCCATCCACAGTGATTGTGTTCTTAGGGTCTGGGGTGGCGGTTGCCTCTGGTGTAGCTGTCGCATTTGGAGTCGCCTCAGGTGTAGGCGTTGCTCCGGTGACATCCTGGGGGTCACTGCAGGCAGAGACAAACAGGGCCATGATCAACAGCAGAACTGCGAACGCTATCAGTCTTGGTTGTTTTATATTCATAGCGTATCCTCTAATCGAGAAACAAGCGGCCAAGTCTCCTCGGCCGCCCTTAACTTGGCAACTGTTACTTAATCTCAGGCAAGCTGGCAGCTGCAACAGACTGTCCCACTCTCCTGGAGCTCTCATCGGGAATGTGGAGCTGAATGCCGTTAAGCTCGGGGAACTCTGTCTTGAGAACCTTGTCAGCCTCCTCCAGAATCAGCACTCCGCCGTTTCCGGATGTAACTCTACCCATAATGAGTACGTGCTTGATGCCATAGAACATAGCATAGTAGGCAATTGCATAACCAAAGTAAACGCCGATGGTTCTATAAATCTGTTCTGCCCTGTTATCGCCCTCTGCCATAAGGCCCTGAACTACCTTAAGCTTTTCTGCAGGGGACAGTTCCTCATCCAGCTGAATACCTGCAAGAGGTGCTAGCTTGATAACTGCGTCCTGGGAGAAGTATTTGACGCCGCATCCGTAGTCTCCGGACCACTCGTCCACCATAGACTCGGGATTGAAATCAACGGGGATAAATGCGAACTCGTTGAGCCATCCTGTAATGTTGCCCTGGCTGTCCACGTATCCCGCAGCCTCACTGGTGCCCATGGCAATGCCCAGAACCTGATCATCCTCCAGATCCATGGCTCCTGCCAGAGCTGTTACATCGCCGTCGTTGGCAACCTCCAGAGGCACATCGGGGCCAAACTCCTTGGCAATATCGATGTACATGTTCTTGACTCTCTTCTCGAAATCATCGGGGGCAACCTTGAGGAACAGGGACGCAACCATAATCTTGTTGTCGATATATACGCCTGCAGAGGAAACACCAATGCCATCAACTCTGGGCATATGCTCTGCAGCTCGCCTCATGGAGTCCATAATGCCGTCATACTGATACTGAGGATCGGCATTGAGCTTAGGAAACCATACTACCTCCTCGGAATACACAGCCTCGCCATCGATAACTGCGCTGACCTTGCGGTCGGAACCGCCTGCATCAAAGCCGATGCGACAGCCGTTCAGGTGTCTGCCTACAGGTGCTGCTGCCTCTGCGTCTACAGGTGCATCGGAAAGCTCTGCATAATCCACCTCAAAGGGCCTCTCATATACGCCACTCATAAAGTTGCGGTCGAAATCTCTGAGACCACCCTGGCTGTATGCCTCTGCAATGTAGTCAGCCATAGGCTTGGAACCTGCAATAATAACCCTGTATCCACCTCTTGCCCAGAGCAATGTCTTGACCAGACGCTCAACATATGCGGCGTTCTCCCGGTCGTGGCCGGTGCCATCTGCATAGATTTTGGTGGCATATGTGGACATAAAGCCCTTGTTGCGCTGAATACCGATTACGATATCCTGGGCATTGTCTCCCAGGCCTGCCAAAAAGTCCCGTACGTATACGGACATGGGCATAAAGCCCTTGTCCAGGTATGTGTTACACTTAAGCTTCATACTTGGTCTCGCCTCCAATGATGGTCTTGAATATCCTGAAATCGCCGTCTGCAATTACCAGGTCTGCATCCTTACCTACCTGAATCGATCCCTTGGAGTCAGCAACACCGATGGCTCTTGCGGGATTGGCTGTTGCCAGACGAACTGTCTCCGGAATAGAGAGGTTGGTGTTCTCGTGGAAGTTCTTGAGTCCGTCGTTCATACGAAGCACGCTACCTGCAATGGTGCCATCCTCAAGTCTGCACTCGATGCCCTTAACGATGGTCTTCTGTCCGCCCAGGGAGTATTCACCGTCGGCCATGCCGCCTGCTCTGGTGCAGTCGGTGATGAGAATGAGGTTGTCGCCCTTGAGATTATATACCAGCTGGAACAGGTTCTTGTTAACGTGGAATGTATCTGCGATGAGCTCGGTTGTAACAGGTGCTGTGAGAGCTGCGCCCACCACTCCGGGAGCTCTGTGTGTAAGAGCTGACTGAGCATTGAACAAGTGGGTTACGTGACCTACACCTGCCTCGACTGCAGCCATAGCTGTCTCATATGTGGCGTCTGTGTGTCCCATGGATACCAGAACGTCGGTTTCTGCTGCGATCTGTTTGATAGTGGCAAAATCCTGGTCCATCTCAGGAGCCATAGTGATAATCTTGATAATATCGGCGTTGTCCTTGACGTAGTCCAAGTTAGCCTGCTGGATGCATTCCTCCTTCTGAGCGCCCTTCTTCTTGGCATTGATAAAGGGGCCTTCGGAATGTGTTCCCAAAATCTGGGCTCCATTCCATGTGCGGCTCATAGTCATGGCCTGTCTGATGCACCCAAAAGCTGTATCAATCTCCCCCTGAGCAACTGTCATGGTGGTTGGCAGCCAAGAGGTTACGCCGTTCTTCATAATACCATTGGACATAATCTCCAATCCCTCTATGGTGCCGTCGGAGGTATCCTCTCCCAGATATCCGTGAATATGTACATCGATAAAACCGGGCATGACATAGCGGCCGCCAGCGTCAATCACATCCAGGTCGCTGCGTCCTGCAATCTCA
>JAFVXO010000026.1 GCA_017501105.1 Clostridia bacterium
AATTAATATTCGAAGAGCTTTTGGCTCATTCTTACTTTACTTTGATCTCTTGCGAGATCCGCGTTTTTGAAATTACTTCAAAAGGTACAGTCTTTCGACTGTGATTGACTTTATTAGAGTCCCAATCACTTTCAGTTTAATAAAAGTTCTTGTTTTGCACTGTTTATTTTTCAAGTTTCAACCGCTGTGGCCCGTGGCTCGTGGCCCGTCAAGCGCGACAGCTTCGTTATATTACCATCCGACCAACCCTGTGTCAACACCTTTTTCTCGTTTTTTTGCAAGTTTTTTCGATGTTTTTCCATGTTCATTTTTTTGCCCAAAAGGCGACCATTTATATAGCCTCCAGTAGGTAATTTTGCACACTATGCACACTTCTATGTTGGAAATCTCGGGTTGTATGCTATTTGCCTGTTCTCTCCCTGGCTATGTTGAGCATATTTTCAAAGTCCGCATCAAAAACTTCGGTCAATTCTCGGTTGTAAATTATACTTGCAGGATGATACAGGGGGATGACTGTTCCGAACTCTGTTTCTATCTCTTTGCCGTGTATATCCGACATCTGATAATTTTGATCCGGCAACAGACATTTGAGAGGAACCCTTCCCAAGGTGATGATCAACTTTGGTTTAAGCATTTCCATCTCCATACGCAGCCATCTGCTGTTTGCCCGTATATCCGCAGCCGTAGCAGGCCGATTGCGGAGACGTCCGGTTTTTGGATTAACCTCTGCCAGCCTGTACTTAATCGCATTGGTCACATAGATTTGGTTCCTGGATATTCCCCCAGCCTCCAGCCTACTGTTGAGGTTGCGTCCGGCAGATCCTACAAAAGGTACTCCTGCCTTGACTTCCTCTGCTCCCGGTGCCTCTCCTATCATTACTACAGGAGAATCCGGATCCCCATGCCCGTAGACAAAGCTATCGCTGTCGTCGCTGAGGCCCAGTATCTGCATCTCCTCCATGTATTCTGTATAAAATTCTTGCAGTTTATTCATATAGTGTCTCCATTTTGGCCTTTACTGCCTCCAGATCCTGCCAAAAGTCCTGTTTAAGCTCCGACCTGCGAAGTAACGCTGCGGGATGATATGTAGATGTAAACAATATACCCTTCTTAACATACCAATTGCCCCGTTCCTTGGATATGGACATATCCTTGTCGATAAGGGTTTTAAGTGCCACGTTACCCAGGCAGACCACAACCTTGGGCTGTACCAGTCGAGTTTGGATGCGCAGCCACTCTATGCAGGCCCCTATCTCCTCTGCCACCGGTTCTCTGTTATTCTCCGGGCGGCACTTTACTATATTAGTAATATAATAGGAGTCCTGCGAAAATCTAAGGGCTGTAAGTGCAGAGTTCAGCAGCTGTCCCGCTGCTCCAACAAAGGGTTCTCCTTGCAGATCCTCCTGCTTGCCCGGACCTTCCCCCACAAACATAACGTCCGCAGAGGGATTACCTCTGCCTATTACTACATTTGTCCTGTCTCGGCACAGGGCACAACGAGTGCACTTGTTACATGCACTCGTTAATTCATTCCATGTGTAATTTGTATTTACCAGGTTATCCATTTTTTACACCTGTAGCCTGGCCTTTAACTGCCAGCCTGCACAGAGCCCTCTTGAGCTTAGCCTTGTACAGAGCCTCCTGCTTGGAGTCTGTAGCTGAGTTAATTTTATCCATAGCCCTATCCCTGGCACTGGCAGCCCTGTCGCCATCTATATCCTCGGCAAACTCAAATGTGGTAGCCACCAGGTTGCACACTCCGCCTTTCATGGACAGCAGCCCGCCCGAACAGGCGCCAAAGCGCGACTGGCCGTTTTGGGTTATCTTTACCTGTCCCACGTCGATAACGGTAACAATATCGGAGTGGTTTGTCAGCAGACACACATCACCCAGCACAGTTTTGGCAACCATGCTGTCGATCTGGCTGTCGTACACCTCTCCATCAGGTGTAACTATGTGCAGTCTATATGCCATATTAGTTGTTCTCCATGGAGGCCGCCTTGGCAACTGCCTCGTCTATGGTTCCTACAAACAGGAATGCAGACTCGGGCAGGTTGTCATGCTTACCTTCGATAATCTCTCTGAATCCGCGAATCGTCTCGGACAGAGGTACGTACTTACCCTCCATACCGTTGTACTGCTCAGCTACGAAGAAAGGCTGAGACAGGAACCTCTGAATCTTACGTGCACGGTTAACTGTCAGCTTGTCGTCCTCGGACAATTCGTCCATACCCATGATGGCGATGATGTCCTGTAGCTCTCTGTAGCGCTGGAGAATACTCTGAACCTGTCTGGCAACCTCGTAGTGCTCCTGCCCAACAATTTCAGGTGACAGAATACGGGATGTGGACTCCAGAGGATCAACAGCGGGGTAAATACCCAGGGAAGAAATAGCTCTGGACAAAACCGTGGTTGCGTCCAAGTGGGCGAATGTGGTAGCAGGTGCAGGGTCTGTAAGGTCGTCAGCGGGAACGTAGATAGCCTGTACAGATGTGATAGATCCGCTCTTGGTGGAAGTAATACGCTCCTGGAGAGCACCCATCTCTGTTGCCAATGTGGGCTGGTATCCTACAGCTGAGGGCATTCTGCCCAATAGAGCGGAAACCTCAGATCCTGCCTGTGTAAATCTGAAAATATTGTCGATAAAGAGAAGAACGTCCTGGCCTTCCTTGTCCCGGAAATACTCTGCCATGGTCAATCCCGAGAGACCCACGCGCATTCTGGCTCCCGGAGGCTCGTTCATCTGACCATATACCAAGGCGGTCTTGTTGATAACGCCACTATCCATCATCTCGTTGTACAGGTCGTTGCCCTCACGGGTACGCTCTCCTACACCGGTGAATACAGAAATGCCGCCGTGCTCCTTGGCGATGTTGTTGATGAGCTCCATGATGAGAACGGTCTTGCCAACACCGGCGCCTCCGAACAGACCAATCTTACCGCCCTTGGCATAGGGGCAAATCAGGTCAACAACCTTGATACCTGTCTCCAGGATCTCAGTGGATGTCTCCTGCTCCTCAAAATCCGGTGCAGGTCTGTGGATGGGCCAGCGAAGCTTGGTCTCGACCTGAGGTTTGTTGTCGATAGTCTCGCCCAACAAATTGAACAATCTGCCCAGAGTCTCAGGACCTACTGGAACGGAAATACATGTGCCCGTGTCAACAGCCTCAATGCCGCGCTGCAGACCATCTGTGGAACTCATGGCGATTGTACGCACTACGTTGTCTCCCATCTGCTGGGCAACCTCGCACACAATCTTGGTGTCGCCGTTCTGAATTTCAATTGCGTTTAACAAATCCGGCAAATGGCCATCGGGAAATTCGATGTCCAATACGGGACCGATAATCTGAATAACCTTGCCGATATTCCTGTCGCTCATATATGTTCTCCTTAATTATTCTCTGCTCCTGCAACAATTTCTGTAATTTCCTGGGTGATAACTGACTGTCTGGCTCTGTTGTACTCCAATGTCAGTTCGTCCTTAATCTCCTGGGCGTTGTCCGACGCGGAACTCATGGCCATCCTGCGAGCAGCCTGTTCTGCCGCTATGGACTCGCACACTGCCCCGTAAATCATTCCAGACAGGAAACTTGGGACTATAACATCCAGAATCTCCTCCTCGCCGGGCTCGTATATTGTCAGGTTGAGCCTTTTGTTATCCGAGGGCTCCACATAAAGTGGCAGCAGCTGTTCCATCTTGGGTTCCTGACTCATCATGGAGATGAACTTGGAGTAGCAGACAAACACTCTGTCATACTCTCCCCTCAGGAAACCTTCTGTTATTACTTTGCCTATGTCAAAGCATGCTCCAACGCCTACATCCTGGGCCTCTGTTGGTTCTTCGGCCAGTATTTCTGCCCTCCTATGCAGGAAATGCTCGTAACACTTCTTACCGATTGGCAGTACACAATAGGCTCTGCCGCTCTCCTGGGCATGGTTTGCCACAGTCTTGAACACGTTGTTGTTGAATCCACCTGCCAGACCTCTGTCTCCACCGATAACGATGTAGCAGGTCTTTCCTATCTGTCTCTGTGCAAAAAAGGGAGAACGGGGATTAGGGCATGAGGACTCTATGGTTTCGATAGTCTCAAGAAGAGTCTCGTAGAAGGGACGTGCCCTCTCCACCTGCTCACGGGCGTGCTGCAACTTGGATGTGGCAACCAGTTCCATGGCCTTGGTTATC
>JAFVXO010000027.1 GCA_017501105.1 Clostridia bacterium
AAACAACCAAAAACGAGGTCTCTGTAAACTTTAGTAGTAGCCCATCTAATGGTATTACTATGGGTTATGGAGAGCATACAGTAACCTTAAAACCTATCTTCACAACAAAGGGAGTAACGGCGAGCAAAAAGGATAATGCTGTTGAGTATGTGGAATTATTCGATAGTAATACTACATTGAAATATACCCCCTTACTGTCTGGTATAAAGGAAGATATCGTTCTAACTAAGTACACAGGAGTAAATGAGTATTCATTTACATTAACTACCAATGGTCTTGGAATATACGAGAGTGAAAATGGCTATTTCTTGGCAGAATCAAAGGCTACAAAGGCGATCTTCTATTTAGGAGATGTTATTGCTTATGATGCTAATTACGTGCCATATGAGGGCACACTTACTGTTAAGACAATTAAGGAGAATCAAGAATATACTTTAATAGTAAGTGTAGATGAGGAATTCTTAACAGATGAAAATACGGTATACCCGGTTACCATTGATCCAACTATTACAATAAGTGATACTGCAAGTGGAGCCGGAGCCATACAGGATGCACCCATATTCTCAGCCAGGCCAAGCAGTAACCATGGAACCTACGAGTATGACAGAGTGGGAACACCATCTGCTGATTTTGGTATTGGTAGGACAGTGGTGAGACTTTATGGTCTTATTAATTCAAGTGTGTATAAGAACCTGTCAGCAAATCAGATAACGAGTGTTATATTCTACGCAAAGGAGGCAACAGGGTCAGCCACACAGTACATTAACCTCTATCCTTTGACAAATACATCCTGGACAGAGAGTGGTGTTACATGGAATAATGTCGGATCTCGTGTAACCAGTGTTAACTATGGTGCAAATATGGCATATGCTCAGCTGACACCTTTTACCATTACAAATTTGGTAAAGGGTTGGAAGAACGGAACATATGCAGCTAATGCCGGATTTATTATGATGAGCAGTAATGAATCTGCTAATAAGTGTTTTGTGTCTTCCGAGCATACTGATACAAGCAGAAGACCTTACGTTGCTATGTCATATAATTTACCTATAGACTTTGATAACGCCACAACACTTACATTGGATGCGGTGAAGACAGTTACGATAACCGAAAGCGGAGAAAAGAAATGTTATAAGTTTACTCCAACAGAAACTGGGTTTTATACATTGCAAAGTATTTCATCTTCCGGAGATCCTCAGGGATGGTTATATAATCATCTAGAAGAAAATCTTACAAGTAATGATGATTTATCAGATGATGACTTAAATTTTAGGATAACCTATCATCTGATAAGTGGAAAAACTTATTATTTCCCAGTTGGACTTATAGGAAATGGTACGGGAACATTTAGAATTCAATTGTGGAAATCTATGAACTCAAGCTACTTAAAACCTACAACAATTACTTTTAGTAGTTGTCCAGAGGTGAACAATATATCGCTACAATCTCATATTTATAAATTTACACCTGATGTTTCTGGCACGTATGTGTTTTATTCATCAGGAAGTAGTGATGCTAAAGCATGGTTATATGATTCAGGTTTATCATATCTAACTGAAAACGATGATGGTGCAGGAAACCGTAATTTTAGATTAGAGTATGAATTAACAGCGAATAACACGTATTATATTGTGGCAGGACATTATGGTACTGTAAGTGGTAGTTATGAGTTTTCTTGCTTAAGAGCAGTAACTTTAGAAAATGATATTTATAGAATAAATAATGTTGTATCGGATATGTATGTTGATATTGAAATAGGAGGTACATCCGAATGGGTTAAGCAGGATGTATTAGATAATGATGCGAGTCAAAAATGGAGCATTCAAAGACAGAGTGATGGTTATTATACAATTCGTTCAGAGTACGGGAATAGGTATTACTTAGGCATTACTTCAAATAGTGTTAGCACAAATAATATAAAGGTAAGTCAAAGCGTTAGTGATAATACTAAATGGAGGATTTTTGAGAATAGCAGAGGAAAATGCTATTTTGAAGCAAAAGCAGCATTAGGGAAATTATTAAATGCTCCATCAGGAGAAGATTCGTTGCTTCAATTAAGGTATTTAGGAGATACAAACCTTACAAGTTCGCAATGGGATTTTAGAACAAAAACAATTATGCTGTATTCTGTTTATGCTGAAGGTCATAATCATTTAGAGCAAGTAGAAGACATTAAATTCTATGTAGAGTCTCGCTATCCATATGCTGCAGTTATAAAGAATGAATATCTTACTCCTTTTTGGTGCATTTATGATTTAAAAAATTGTGATGTGTTTATAAGCAGAAGCCATGGTAATTATTCGCCAGAAAAGGAAGAAGGAGAAATACCACAACCGGATGAAGTTGATAGTACATTTATTGCTTTAGATGATGGAATTTTGTATAGTCACTCTTTTGTAAATATGTCTTCTCAGCATGATTATCTAAAGCCCACAGATGATTATTCAGGATTAGGTATCGCACTATTTGTTGCATGTTGGACAGGAGTAGGAGAAAATAATCTCCCATCAGCAATTGTTGAATATGGGGCAGAAGCAGCAGTTGGTTTTACAAGAACAATAGACTGTAATGTTGCTGGAGATTGGACATATGCTTTCATGACGGCATTTTTAGAAGGTCAAACGGCAAAAGAAGCGTATGTGTATGCAAGGCTACAAACGGGATTAACAACAGGTGTTTTTTATGGAAATGAGGATTATGTTTTTGAAAACTAGATAAGAGGGAGATAGATTTTATGAAAAAAAGAACTATATTTTTTTTATTTGTGATAATTACAACTATGTTATTAACATCGTGCAGTAGTGGTGTTTACACAGAAGAACTAACGGAAGATCAAGTTAATCATGAGCAAAAAGAAACATTAGAGACAGATGATGTAGGGGTGGAATATAATAGCATAGATTTTTCAAAGTATAATTCGGATAATTACATTATAGGGATACTAGGTTATTCTGATAGTGCACCCGTGTCAGCAAAATATGGAGCTTTGACTAAAATATATGATGAGGACTTGTATAAAGATATTAGTCCTTCTGCAGAAAAAACAATTAAAATTGGTGGAGAAGAAATAAAAGGCTACTATGATGTAACATATTATCGACTAAATAATTATTTCCCTTGTTACATGTACAAAATTCCAGATAATGGAGGTTACTTTTCATTAGATGAAATGGGAAAAATTGGTGGTTACATAAATTACAAAAACAAGGCTGATAATACAGAAACATTAACAGAAGATAAGTATATTTCTATAGCTAAAGATTTTGTCGAAGATGCTTTAAAGGAAGAAAAAATTGACTGGTCACTATTTAAAACAGAGGTTCAAAAAGATAGAGAATTTAAAGGATATATTACTGTTGTTTTTGACAGATATCTTGGTGGAATGAAAACTACAGAATCAATTTATGTAGAGTTGACCTATTCTGGTAAAGTGAGTGCGTTTTCTTCTGATATGCTAGGAAGAATTCCAGCTGACTTAGATTTATCGGTATTTGAATCCAAAAATGTAGAGGCCTCTGTATATAAGAGATTAGATGAGATATATAGTGGCTTGAGCAAGGAGACCAGAGACAAATACAAAATAAGGTATTACTTGCCCGAACCAGTATTATCTGTATTAGCAGATGGAACACCATGCTTTATATATGATGCTAATGTAGGATTTAAACCTGTTGATAATCAAGATGGCTATTCAGATCTTGTAAGAATTATGGTAACACCAACTGAGTGAAAAAGGATATTGTGAGCAAAACAGATGGCAAATTGTTCACAAATACTCGCTTTTCCTGATTAAGAAAATATGGTATAAGTAAACTGTAAAGCTTTAGGACACATAGGCGAAAAAAGTGATTAATACACTCACCGGGGCATGGCCTCTACCACCATAGTCCAGAAGGTAGCATACATAGAGACTTATGTGGAGCGTCTGTACTCTGTCAGAGAGTATAGGCGCTCTTTGTGGTTTTAGGACCTAGTAAATTACGAAAAAGAATAAGGAGGAAAGCTAAATGAAAAAAATAGTAGCTATGTTAATATACCTGTTAGGAGTTTTAGCCGGGTGTTTATATCCTGTTGAGGAATTCGACCCAGCCGGAGAACTTGTGGCAGAAGACTATATCAACTATAGATGCTATGATTACCACCTTGCTTGTCTGGACGCATATGATCAGGTCGATAATACGTTTATTAAAGAAGATGTAAAAGAATATAGTGTATATTTCAGAAAGCCGGTAGGTACATCAGATGGTCAGTTCGTATGCGCTAGAGTAGCTAATTTCTTAGGTCCACCTAATTTTGTCATCTTTCAAAATCCGGATGATTATGTGAATGTTTTGGAAGAGTGGACCATAAAAAAGATTGAACTTTATTATATTGGTGGACATTACGGAGATGAAAATAATACAGGGAGACGCATTGGCGAATCTGATGAACCCGCTGCAATTCCAACTGAAATAATTGCTACATGTACGGAGCCTGCCATTTTTTCTGAACTCGTCGATTTTGTGTTAAACCCTGACTATTCAGGAACAGAATCTTATACGGCTGGTTATTATATGCAATCAATTGAACCAAAGGAAGGTTTTCGCGGATTTTACATCCGTATACATTTTAATGAGTCATCAGTAATTGTGTGGGACTCGGACGTATCAAGTAATGTACATAAAGAAACAGGAGAACGTGTTGTTACAATAGATAAGGGAAGAGCTCCACAAGATTTTTCATCAAAAGACCAACATCCTATTTCTATAGAGAACCAACCACAGTTGTTTGATTGGATAACACACTCAATTGATGAATTTAAAAACAAGTAAGCATAATACACACGATCCTATCGAGCCAACTCCGTATTATGATTTAAACAGTGATTATGTTCAGGCTCAAATAGAGGCGCACGGAGTGTACTAGTAACATAAAAGGTGGATTTTATGGAAAAGAAATATTTAATAGGCTGTCTTATATCAGTATTTGTAGTAATTCTTTCTGTGGTTCTATTTGTATTGTTTATTCTTTATGAAGATCCTGATCTTAGAACCCCAAAGATAAGGATTAGAGAAAAAGATGTTATTGGCCTCACATCACTTGAGATTGAGGAGAAATATGGCAAATTCTATTACCGATTGAGTGGCGATAGAAAAAGAGGAGAAGATGGATTATATAGAAATACTACCTGTGGATATATGCTAAAGGAGAATAACGGACATCATTATGAATGGGGCTTTTTTATAACATTTGATGAAAATGGAATAGCAATAGAAGCTTATGAAAATTATCCTCCAGCGCTCATATGTGTTTAGATACCATTTGCATTATATCTGTTACTCGATAAATGTTTCAAAGCGGTTAATCTAATAGCCCTAGTAGAGGGTGTCTGGCGACGGGCACCCTTTTTGTTATGCGTCGTATTTCAGTCGTACTTCATTGGACATAAAAATGCCCCGCTATTATGCAGGGCAGGAGGTACCAGCTGTCGGCAGACAGCTATGGGGTAGAAAACGGGGCTATTTAATTTTCATCACCCTGCGAACTACTCCCGAAATCGGCTTTGGCAGCTTAATTACTACAACCTTCATTAAATACTCCATTTCATGCTGCTGAATTATACTATTCCGTGGGATTAATTTGGTGAATTGTGAAGCTTGGTGTTGGCATTACATAAATGTACAAATTAATTCTTGCCAATATGCAATACTCGTGGTAGAATGCTTCGAGTTGACGTTTGTACAGTTACTTTCGTTTACATACAGGATTTTTACCAGGAGGTGAAGAGCATGGCAAATAACAAACAGTCCAAGAAGAGAATTCTTATTAATGATAAGAAGAACGCACAGAATACAGTTTTGAGATCTGAGCTTAGAACAGAGATCAAGAAGACCAAGGTTGCTATCGCAAACGGCGCTGACAACTCTGCAGAGCTTCAGGCAAATTGCGCTAAGACTTTGGATCAGGCTGCTGCTAAGGGACTTATCAGCAAGAAGACAGCTTCCAGGAAAAAGTCTAGAATCGCCAGAGCAGCTAACAAGGCAGCTAAGGCTGAGTAATTTTAAATCGTTTTTTAGAGAGCGGAGCATTCGGTCAGAATCTCCGCTTTTTATTTTGCTTTTAACTTGCGATTAGCAGGTAAAACCAAGTAAAATGTAACCAATATCATATTATGAGGTATGTATGAGCACAGTATATTTGAGTGACGAGATTCTAAATCGAGTAGACAAGCCTGCCAGGTACACCGGCGGCGAAATTGGCTCAGTTATAAAGGCACCCGGCACCTACGACGTGCGTTTTGCTTTTTGCTTTCCCGACAATTACGACGTAGGCATGTCATGCCTGGGTTTGAGAATACTGTACCACCTGATGAACGAGGGAAGGGACTATTGCTATTGTGAGCGTTGTTTTGCTCCCTGGCCCGACATGGAGGAGGCAATGCGCGCCAACAACATGCCCCTGTTTTCCATGGAGACAAGGACTCCTTTGGACGAGTTTGATCTGGTGGGATTTACACTGCAGTTTGAGATGAGCTATACAAACATTTTGAACATGCTGGACTTGGCAAACATTCCCCTTTACACCAAGGACCGAGTTTATGGCCAGCCCTTCGTGTGTGCAGGAGGCCCCTGTGCCATGAATCCTGAACCGCTGGCTGATTTCATTGACTTCTTCCTGATTGGAGAGGGAGAGGAGATGAACCTGGAGATGCTGGACGTGTATCGCCAGTGGAAGCATTCCGGCAGCACCGATAGGAACGAGTTTCTCCGCATGGTGGCCAGAGTTCCAGGTGTCTACGTTCCATCTCTATACGATGTTTCCTACAACGAGGATGGTACCATTGCGGCTATTGAGCCCAAGGAGGACTTTGTGCCTCGCTCAGTACGCAAGAGGATTATTTCTGACCTGGACAAGGTCTATTTCCCCGAAAATATCGTAGTTCCTCTTACCAAGGTTATCCACGACCGCATTATGCTGGAACTGTTCAGAGGATGTATTCGCGGCTGTAGATTCTGCCAGGCTGGATTTATCTACAGGCCTTTCAGAGAGAAGCATGCTGACACATTAGTAGACAACGCCATGACATTGGAGTGCAATTCCGGATATGAGGAGATGTCCCTGACATCTCTCAGCACATCAGATTATCGGGAACTGGAGCCTTTGACCAGAAAACTTGTGGAACTGCTGACTCCGCAGAAGGTCAGCCTGTCGGTTCCGTCCCTGCGCGTGGATGAATTCCCCGACGACTTGCTGGACAGGATTGAGTCCGTTCGCAAATCCGGACTTACCATTGCCCCTGAGGCTGGCACCCAGCGCATGAGAGACGTTATCAACAAGGGCGTCACCATGGAGGACTTTGACAAGACTATTAACATAGCCATAGACAAGGGTAGAGACAGAGTCAAGCTCTATTTTATGATTGGCTTGCCCACAGAGACCATGGAGGATGTGGAGGGCATTGCACAGATGGCAGAGCATGTAGTTGAACTATTCAAGGCCAAAAACAGAGCCAGGAGGCTCACCGTTTCCCTGGGTATCTCATCCTTTGTTCCCAAGCCTTTTACCCCATTCCAGTGGGAGGCCCAGGACACAGCCGAGATGCTCAAGGAAAAGCAGGATTACTTGAAGAGACGCCTGCCCAGGGGCAAGATAACTCTCAGCTGGAACGATACTCCTACTTCCGTATTGGAGGCTTTGTTTGCAAGGGGAGACAGGCGAACAGGGGATATTTTGTACAGGGCTTGGCAGAACGGTTGCAAGTTCGACTCCTGGAACGAACACCTTAACCTTGACGGTTGGTATAAGGCCATTGAGGACAGCGGATTGGACCCCAAATTCTATACCGAGAGGGCGCGTAGCACCGATGAGATATTGCCATGGAGCGTCATAGATGTTGGCGTTACAGAGGCGTTTTTGGCCCGAGAGAGAGACAGGGCATACAAGGGACTGGTAACTAAAAACTGTAAGCAGGCCTGCAGCATGTGCGGCGCCAAGTGTTTTGACGGAGGTATTTGCAATGAGCACTGATATTAAGCAAAATGTAAACACCATTCAGGACAACGGCGGACAGGGATGCGTTATCAGATACAGATTTTTTAAAGGTGAAACGGTCAGGTATATTTCCCACCTGGATATGCTGCATACCTTTGAACGTGCTGTTCGCAGGGCACACATACCGATTTCCTATAGCCGAGGATACAACCCCCATCCCAGCTTGATTTTTGGTATGGCGCTGTCTTTGGGCATTAGCTCAGAATGCGAGGCCATGGATATGGGATTAGCAGAGAAGGCCGATATTAACCAAATTATGGAGAAAGCTAACGATGCTCTTCCTATGGATCTGCAATTGTTGGAGGGTAGCTTTACGCCTCCAAAAAACAGCATTATGGCCGCAGTTTATGCAGGAACATACTCTATGTTGGTGTCCGTTCCCGGCGGTACAGCCAGGCTTCAGGAGACTCTGGATGCCATGGCCAATTCTCAGCAGGTTATGGCCAACAAGCGGTCAAAGGATACGGTGAAACAGGTGGATATTCGTCCCATGATCAAGGGATTGCAGGTATGGGAATACTGTGGACATGAGTCAGACAGCATTATCTTTAAGGCCACAGATCATCCTGCGACTAAGGCCGTTGCAGATGCTTGGGCTTTGGCAGCTGAGTCAGAACATGGGGATTTGTCGGTGCTTCGTCTGGATTGTACCATGGGTGCCAGCGATAACCTGCGTCCCGACATGTTTATTGATGGATTGAGCAATTTTATGGGCTGCGATGTCAGATGCCTGAAGATTCACAAGAGGGAAATGTTAATTAACTGATATGGGAGACAACAGGCTGTACATTCATATAGGTTCCCAGGAATCATCTATTGTGCAGGTGACAAATGGCCACCTGACTGGTGTGCTGCGCTCAAATGACATCCCTGCAGGGACGCTATACATAGGTAGGATTACAGGCATTAACAATGCTTTGTCGGCGGCATTTTTAGACATTGGCGAGGACAAGGACGGGTTTATGCATATTTCTCCCGGACATGGATTTAAGTGCGGACAGTGTTTGTTGGTACAATCTCAAAAACCCCCTAGGGATAACAAGGGGAGACAGGTTACAAACAGCATATCCCTGGTGGGCAATTTGCTGTGCATTTCTCCCGGAGGACGAACTACCGTTGTGTCCTCTAAGGTTAAGGATTCAGATACCAGAGTCAGAATGATGGCCATAGGCGAGGCAGTTCGGCGGACACTGTCAGATGATTTGGCCATGGAGTTCGGCGTCACCATGAGGACAATCGCCACCCGATGTGGCGTAGAGGCGGCATTGGCAGAGGCTCGGAATCTTGCTGAAACGTGGCGTTCATCTGTGGAACAGTTAGCCAAATCCGCAGTTTCCGGTCCAGTAGACGGCGGCAGAAACTTTGTGTCCTGCGGACTACAGAGATTTTTGACAGAGGAGATTCGCGAAATTATTATCGACGATCATGACACCTTTTGCCAGGTTAGTGATTCGGTCAGATCAATGGGATTTGAGACCATATCAGTCAGAGAATACAGTCAACCCTATGATATGTTGGAATACTACAACCTTAATGCTATGCAGCGTCATGCACTGGGGCACAGGGTTTACCTGCCCTCTGGTGGCAGTATCGTAATAGACAGGACAGAAGCTCTTACCGTTATCGACGTTAATTCCGGCAAGGGAAGTACTGCCAAGGATATGGTGCTACAGACCAATCTGCAGGCAGCGGAGGAAATTGCTGCTCAACTTAAGCTGCGCAATATTGGTGGTATAATAGTTATTGATTTCATTAACATGGACAGAGAGGGAGAGGCGCAGGTACTGAACCAACTCAAGGAGGCAACTGCCGGGGATAAGTTAGTGACGGACATTTGCGATTTTTCACCTCTTGGTCTTGTGGAAATGGTTCGTAGACGAGTAGAATTATAAATCATCCTATGTGAATCGGAGGATTGTATGAATAAGAAGATGATAACTATTCTGGTTGTAATCAGCGCTCTGGTTGCAGCAGCCGTTGCTTGGTTTTCCCTTTGGCTGTCCGCTAACTACGCTTTCGGACAACTGGATTATTATTATGAGGGGTCCAATGCCTATTCAGCAGGAAATGCAGAGTTACAGGCCTCTAAGGTCAACAATATTGAGATTGACTGGCTGTCAGGGGACGTTGTAGTGGAGCAGTACGATGGAGATACCATTTTGATTACTGAAGAGAATGCTCCTGCTTCTGAGAACAACAAGCTGCACTATCACCTGAATAACAATGGCTACCTGCAGATTAAGTATTTCTCATCTCGCCAGGAAGCAGGCATATATCACAAGGTCCAGAACAAGACCCTGCACATTAAGGTGCCTGCAAATTGGAATATAGAGAATCTCGAGATAACAGTGGAAGCAGGCTCAGTTACAGCCAAGTCCCTGCAGATAGACAACAAGCTGTATGTTACCGCAGTTACTGGTGATGTAAACCTCTTGAATTTACAGGTCAAGACTCTGTTCTGCGACGTTACAACCGGTGCAATTTATGACACCAATTCTATTGCCCACAGTGTACAGGCCGGCGCTGTTACAGGTAATATATCCATGACCGGCAACTACGGCAGCTTCTCTGGCGGCACAGTTACAGGCGATGTCCTGTTATCCTGTGGCAGACCTGATTCTATCAAGGCTGAGGTGACTACAGGCAATATCAAGGTGTTGCATCCTGATGATACAGGATTTGTGGCCAGATATCTTGTAGGCCTTGGAGATACTGATTTTGGCAATTTTTCTGTAGAGATGGTTAACAGCGCAGAGGCAAGGTATGGCGATGGCACCACCGAAATGATACTGTCAATTTCTACCGGAAACATCTCCATAGACACAGCAAATTAACCTGAGGTGATTCATGGCATATAGCGAGATAATCAAAGTTAAGGACTATCAACTTGGCGCAGACGGAACCCTCAAGGATTCCATGATGATGAAGTTAATGCAGCATGCCGCCAGGTACGACATGACTCAGGCCGGCTGTCCATACGAGTATCTGGTGAGCAAAAATATGTGCTTTGTGTTGGTGCGAGTTGCGCTGGAGAACTACCATAGGGCCGTGTACGATGATGAAATACGATTGGATACATGGGCTGATACCATTTCAGGAGCTATGTTTGTTCGCCGATACAATGCTTGGAGAGGGGATCAGCTCATTATGTCTGCCGTTACTCTCTGGTGTCTTATGGATCTGACCGCTCGTCGTATACTTAGACCCTCTGCCTGCGGAGTGGAATTTGTGGAACACAGGGAATTTTCAAACGATTTGTCTATACCCAAGCGGGTGGTTAGTCCAGAGAACAATACCTTGGTAGGAACATACGACGTAAGATACTCAGATCTGGACAGCAACGGTCACCTGAACAACACAGTTTATCTGGACATTATATATAACTGCATTCCGGACCCATTTAAACAGCATCTCAAGTTCTTCAAAATCGACTATTCCGGTGAGGCCAGACTTGGGGAGAAACTTAATATCTACTTTGTAGAGAGTGAGAATAACGTATGCTACATGCGCAGCGTCCGAAGCTCTGACGACCACGAGTGCTTTACTGCAAAATTGGAATTAGATGTGTAAAAAATAGGGACACTTCACAAGGAAGTGCCCTTACTTTTTGTTTTCAATTGCTTATTCAGCTATGTTGTACTGCAGGCGAAGTTTGTCTGCAGCAATTGCAATGAATTCTGCATTTGTAGGCTTGCCACGATCAGTACTTAGTGTGTAGCCGAAGAGTTTGTCGTCTGACTTTACAAACCCCTTGTTCCAGGTACTTTCGATAGCGTGTCGGATAGCACGCTCTACTCGGCTGGGAGTAGTTTGATACTGTGACGCAATGGCGGGATAGAGTTGCTTTGTAATTGAGTTGATGATCTCGTAGTTTCTGATGGAAAGCAATATTGCTTCTCGAATAAACTGATAGCCTTTGATGTGGGCGGGAATACCGATTTCCCTCATGAGCCTGGTAACGGCAACCTCTAGTTCCTTATTAGTCACCAAGTGTTCTGCAGGAGCATTGGCCCCGGCTGGAAGCTCCTGGATGAGGGATTGCCTGATTCTGGAGAGTACGATACTGGTGTCAACAGGTTTGAGCATGTAGTAGAATACACCCATGGACATAACCTTGGTTGTAATAGCGTCACTGTTAACAGAAGACAACACCAAAGTTCTGATTTCGCTCCTGCCAAATCCGGCTAATGCCTCAATAACTCCGATGCCATCGATTACCGGCAGGGCAACATCTATCAACAAGACATCAGGCAACAACTCTCTGATAGCTCGGAGAGCCTGATCTCCATCGGAACAAATACGAACAACCTCCATGTCTTGCTGCGAGTTAATAGCTTTGGCCATCTCCTCAGCAAATACGGTGTTGGTGTCTGCAATCACAACTTTACTTTTTCTCATAAAAACCTCCAAATAATTTGTTTTGGATTTCAGCTACGCGTATGTAGTATACTATTATTGCCATGGGCGTTTTTGGCCCTTCGGGTCCAAAAGCATCATTTGTAGCAGAATCCGAATACATTGCGTTTGATTTTGGCACGATGTATCATAATGCGTATGATAATGGAGAGAGTGATATTACATGAAACGAGTTATTATTTTTGTTGCTGATGGTTTCGAGGAAATTGAGGCAATTTCCGTCATCGATATTTTGCGTAGAGCAAATATAAAAGTAGATATTTGTTCCGTTACAGGAAAAAATATATTGGTTGGAGCTCACAATATTTCTGTAGCATCAGATGTGACGAAGGATGTCGTAAGGTGTGATGATTATGACGCCTGTGTTCTGCCTGGAGGAATGCCTGGAGCAAAGACACTTAGTAACGACGAGTTTGTACGTTCGTTCTTTGTTGAGATGAATAGACAAGGTAAACTTTGCTGTGCAATATGTGCAGCTCCAATGGCACTGTACAAGTATGGTCTGCTCAAGGGCAAGAAGTGTGTATCCTACCCAGGATTCCTTGAGAACTACAGCGATGTCATCCTTATGGATGGACCAGTGCAGGTTGACGGCAATATAATAACGGCAACCGGTCCGGCTGCCGCTGCTGAATTTGCGTTCTGTATATTAGAGACCATGGGTCTGTCAGATGCAGTTAGTGAACTGCGCAAGGGAATGCTTTTTGAAAAATAGACTAGTTGTCTGCATTACAAAGTGATATAGAATCAATACCGATGTCTACTACGGATGTCGGTATTTTTACAGTTGAATTTGCCTGAATAGTGTCAGTGCTCAAATTGTTTGCTGCCTTAAGCTCATAAACAATCTCCCAAATGTTGTCATCGTGACGGCAAATAGAGGAGGCAAGATCGTATACAGAAATCTGATCTTCAACAACATAGGACACATATTCACTACTGTCGGATGCGCCAAAGATGGCATCAAAGTTGATGAGTATAACTGATAAAACAAGCACGGCCAGCGCTGTAAATAATACGATGGAGAAGCTAATACCATTAGAATTGTTATTAGAATGTGATCTCATAAATACCTCCAAAACCGAACAATTGTTCGCTACAATTGCAGTATAAACGAACATCTGTTCGTTGTCAACACTTTTCAAAACAAATGTTTGCTTTTGTTCTTTTCTGTGCTATACTTTTGGTAGTAATTTTTGGAGGCACACTATGGCAACCGGCAAAAAACAAAACAACGAGGAGAAGATTCTTTCTTTCATAAAGGACCAGATTTCTACCAATGGATATCCACCCTCTGTCAGAGAGATTTGCAGTGCAGTTGGACTTAAGTCTACATCTTCTGTACATTCATATCTTAAGGAGTTGGAGAAGCAGGGGCGCATTAAGCTTGGTTCGGACAAGAAGAGGGCCATGAGTGTAGTCTCAGGCCATTCATCTGATAGCTATCACTCCGACAGATATGTTTCTCGCGAGTCCAGTGTCAGCAGCTTACCACTAATTGGCCGGATTTCTGCAGGTACCCCGATTCTTGCAGAGGAGAGTATCGACCAGTATTTTACAGTTTCCAGCACTATGCTTCATGGCGAGGAGTGTTTCTTGCTTAGAGTTACCGGAGATAGTATGATTGAGGCCGGCATTCTGGATGGAGATATGTTGATTGTTCGTCGTCAGGACAATGCCAACAATGGCGATATCGTTGTTGCTTTGATTGATGGAGAGGAGGCTACAGTTAAAGCTTTCTACAAAGAGGAGGGGCATTATAGACTCCAGCCTCGCAACAGCTCCATGGATCCCATTATCGTGGACAAGGACAGCCTGACAATTCTCGGAAAGGTAACAGGTCTTATCAGGACCGATATTTAGTAATGTCCGTATATTTAGATAATGCTGCTACTACAGCTATATCTGCAGCAGCTCTGGAGGAGTACAACCGAGTATCCTTGGATTTGTTTGCCAATCCATCGTCATTACATTCAAAGGGATTGGCAGCCAAGGCCTATATGGAGGAATGTCGCAGAGACATAGCCTCCATTTTGGGTGTTAAACCAGCCAACATCTACTTTACCTCCGGTGGTACTTTGGGAGACAATCTGGCCATTTTTTCTGCATGCAATAGAGTCAGAGATTGTGCTTCTGCCAGGGTTATTACCACTTCTGTGGAACATCATGCGGCCATTAATTGTTTCAAAGAGCTTGAGAAGAGAGGATTTGACGTAGTATACCTGCCTGTTTCTGCCAATGGTGTAGATATGCAGGCCCTTGAGGATGCCCTGACGGATAATACTGTTTTGGTTAACATGATGCATGTCAACAACGAGACAGGACACATTTTCCCTATCTTTGAGGCTGCTGAATTGGTACACAACAAGTGCCCTTCGGCCCTGTTTCATGTCGATGGAGTGCAGAGCTTTGTTAAGGAGGACTTTAAGCTAATAGGCACTTATGTGGACTCATTTGCTGCCAGCGCACACAAGTTCCACGGCCCAAGAGGTGTGGGCTTTGTGTATTTATCAAATAGATTTAAGCTGCATCCATATGTCCTTGGCGGTGGTCAGGAGAAGGACATAATAGGCGGCACGGAGAATCTTCCCGGAATTGGCGCCACGACCGTGGCTGCTAAGAATGCCTATCAACACCTTGATGCCCACAGACAACATGTCATTGGCTTGAGAGATATGTTATGGCAGGGACTGTCCACTATCAATGGAGTGGAGAGAGTGTCTCCTGAGGATGGTAGCCCCTATATTCTCAATGTAGCATTTAGGATTCCGGCGGAAATTATGCTTAACGCCCTTAATGGCAGAGGTATCTGCGTTTCTGCTGGTTCTGCCTGTGCCTCAAATTCAAAATCCAGCCACGTTCTTACGGCCATGGGGTACCCTCAGCAGATTTTGTCCGGTGCGGTCAGGTTCAGCTTCAGCCATACAAACACCCAGGAGGATATCAGGTGTACACTTGGCGCCGTCAATGATATAATTTCATCGGTTTTTACCAAGTTTAATCCTAGAGGACGCAGATAGAGGTTCGCATATATATGAGTAGAGTTTTAGTTATTAGATATGGAGAAATTGCACTCAAGGGTCTTAACAGACCCCAGTTTGAGTCGCGCTTGATTAAGAACATTCGCCGCAAGGTTAACAAGCTTGGTATATCCAAGGTTACATGTAGTCAGTCACGAGTGTACTTGGAGTCCGAGGATCCCAGATATCCCTATGACGAGGCGGCCAGATTGGTTGCAGAGGTATTTGGCATAGTTTCAGTTAGCGTTGCTAACATGGTTCCTTCCGTTTACGAGGATGTTTGTGCTGAGGCAGTTGCCCTGGCAACAGAGGCCCATGAAAAGCGTGGACTTAACACCTTCAAGGTTGAGACCAAGCGAGGCAACAAGTCATTCCCCATGCAATCTCCCGAGGTATCCGTCAACATTGGTGGCGCTATCTTGGATGCTGTGCCAGGCGTTGAAGTCGATGTTATTTCTCCTCAATTTACAGTTTACATTGAGATCAGAGAGAGAACCTACGTCTATCTGGACAAGATCCCCGGGCAATGTGGTATGCCTCTGGGCACCAACGGTCGCGGCCTGCTGTTAATTTCTGGCGGTATCGATAGCCCTGTCGCAGGTTGGATGATGGCCCGTCGTGGAGTTGAGCTAGAGGCCCTTCATTTTGCTACGCCTCCGTACACAGGAGACGCAGCCCTGGAGAAGGTCAAGTCTCTATGTAGATTACTCTGCGAGTATGTGGACAGAATCCAGCTCCATGTTGTGTCTATTACTGACCCTATGGTTGAATTTGCCCAGGTCTGCCCTGAGGAGGAAACAATACTCCATATGCGTCGACTGATGATGAAGGTGTCCGAGCGTATCTGCAGAGACAGAGGACTGCAGTCAATTATTACCGGTGAGAATATCGGTCAGGTTGCCAGTCAGACTATGGAGGCAATTGCCGTTACAGACAACGCTACCGAGATGCCTGTATTCCGTCCTCTTATCGGTATGGACAAGAACGATATTATAGCAATTGCCCGCAAGATAGGTACATTTGAAACATCAATTCAGGCTCACGAGGATTGTTGTACAGTATTTGTGGCCAAGCATCCTGCTACCAGACCTCATCTTGACAGGATTTTAAAATCAGAGGAGAAGGTAGATATGGATGCCATGGTTCAATATGCTCTTGACCACCATGATGTTTACGATATTAGGGTAGATGCATGAGCAACGTTGAACCATTAGCCTACAGATTGAGACCGGTAACACTGGATCATTTCTATGGCCAGGAGCATATCTTGGGTCCAGGCAAATTACTTCGCCGAATGATCGAGGCAGACAGAATTACCTCCATTATTCTCTACGGACCGCCCGGAACAGGCAAGACCACATTGGCACGTATTATTGCCGCCAGTACTCATGCAAATTTCGAGAGACTTAATGCTGTAACCTCAGGCGTTGCTGATATTAAAAAGGTCTGTTCTCAGGCCAGCAACGATTTTCTCAATCCATCCGGCAAGACCGTTCTGTTTATCGACGAGATTCACAGATTCAACAAGGCTCAGCAGGACGCACTGCTTCCTTCAGTTGAAAATGGCAGCATAGTATTGATTGGTGCTACCACTGAGAACCCCTATTTTGAGGTTAACAAGGCTCTGATATCCCGTTCTTCAGTGTTTATGCTGAAACCCTTAGACGAGGACGCAGTTTCCAAGATACTTAACCGTGCTCTGACGGACAGTGAGTGTGGATTGGGACAGTACAACATTTCAATTGATCAATCGGCCATGGATCACCTTGTGGCCATATCCGGCGGAGACGCCAGGCGTGCTCTCAATGCTCTGGAGTTGGCTGTTTTGACTACGCGCCCCGACGCAGATGGATGTATTCATATTGATTTAGCAACAGCTGTGGAGTCATGTCAGAGTGGTGCAGTTCGTTTTGATAAGGACGGAGAGGAGCATTACGACAATATTAGCGCTATGATCAAATCCATGAGAGGTAGCAGCCCTGATGCGGCGGTCTTCTACCTTGCCAGGGCGTTATATGCCGGAGAGGATCCTGAGTTCCTTGCCAGACGGATTATGATCTGCGCATCTGAGGATGTGGGATTGGCTAATAGCCAGGCACTCCAGATAGCCGTTGCAGCTGCTGAGGCAGTCAGACGCATCGGAATGCCTGAGGCCAGGATTATATTAGCCCATGCATGTATTGCGGTGGCAGTTAGCCCCAAGTCCAATGCTGCATATATGGCAGTTAACAATGCCCTGGCTGATATTGAGAAGGGCAAGAGCGGCACTATCCCCATGTATCTGCGCAATGCCCCTGTTAAGGGTATGGAGGAGCAGGGTTACAGTATTGGATACAAGTACGCCCACGATTACCCTGGTGGATTTGTCAAGATGGAATTCCTGCCCGAGGAACTGAAGGGGACAAAATACTACGTGCCTACCGAAAATGGATCTGAAAAGCGCATTAAGGACTGGCTCGACTCCTGGAGGGATTGAATATGCTTAAAAAGGTTATGGCAATAATAGCACTGGTACTTTTCGTGTTGCTGATGCTGGACGTCTTTGTTTTCCAGTACGCACTTGAATTTGTATTGCCCATTTATATAATAGTAATGATAATTGGCATGATATTTACTGTATTTTCCAGGACTTCCGAGGCCACAGACAAGGTCAGGGAGCTTAAAGAAAAGGTGGATAGTCCTGACCAGGATGATAATGAAAATTTTGACGCAACAGGGGCCGATTCGTAATGACACAGAAACGAGTTTATATGGATAATGCAGCCACAACCCCGGTCAGACCCGAGGTTGTTGAGGCTATGCTTCCTTTTTTTACAGATAATTTTGGCAATTCCTCATCGGTTCATTCCTTTGGCAGAACTGCACAGCAATCCCTTATAGATGCCAGGGCTAATATTGCAACGCTTTTGGGATGTACACCTCAGGAGATTTACTTTACATCCTGTGGTACCGAGTCCGACAACTGGGCCATACGTGGCACAGCTACCAGGCTTCGTAACAAGGGCAACCACATTGTAACTTCTGCTATTGAGCATCCGGCAGTACTTAATACATGTAAGCAGTTGGAGGCAGAGGGATGGCAGGTCACATATTTGCCTGTCAATTCTCTCGGCTTGGTTTCGCCCGAGGATTTGGACAGGGCTATCTGCGACAACACCGTTTTGGTTACTATAATGTGGGCAAACAACGAGATTGGCACAATTCAGCCTATTAAGGAGCTAGCTCAGGTTGCTCACAATCACGGGGTTTGGTTCCATACTGATGCCGTTCAGGCAGCTGGTGCGCTGGATATAAATGTCAAGGAGTCCGGCGTAGACATGCTGTCTATCAGCGGACACAAGTTCAACGCACCCAAGGGTATAGGCTGTCTGTATATTCGCAAGGGCGTTCGTATTGATAACATTATTTATGGTGGACATCAGGAGAGAGGTCATAGGCCTGGTACGGAGAACATTCCATACATTGTAGGCATGTCTACTGCACTTAAGTTGGCTTATGACGAGATGGAGGCTAAGACGGCCCATCTGACAGCTCTTCGTGACCATATTATGGACAGGCTGACAACGGAGATTCCCTATTGCTTTATCAACGGCGACAGGGTAAACAGACTCCCCAACAACATCAATGTTTCATTTGAGTACATTGA
>JAFVXO010000028.1 GCA_017501105.1 Clostridia bacterium
AAACACCTGCACGTTTTATTGTTCTCATAAAATTCTTTACAGGTTCTGAAAAAACGTCAACAATCATACATTCCTCCTGTTTTCATAATACCAAACGTGCCAGATGGCATCATAGGGGCGGGCAACTAATTTCTGTTACAGTCCACTATCTACATTGTTGAAAGTTTAATAATTTTCTTAATTTGATAAATGAATTAGATTTGTGCATGAGTCCTCCAGGACAAAGCAGTGTCCTATGACTAAAGATATCTAAATCGATGGAGAATTATTTTTAAAATAACGACCTCATACTTATCAAATATCTCGGGGTGCTAAAATCTTATACTTAAAGTTTACTATGTTCTGCTTATTTCTACAACAACCTCATACATGGAATCCTACCCAATGTAAAACAAAAGAGTATTTGAATCCAAATACTCTTTTTCTGTGCTTTTATGTTGAGATATATTACTGTGTTACTGCCTCAGGCTCTGTCTCTGCCTCTGGAGTTTTCTTTTTGCGGAATATCTTGGACCTGAACAGTATTACATTCATAACCAGGAAGAATGCCACCAGGATAATAGTGGTCAGCACCGGCTTTTGAGGCGCCAATGTGGCCAGGAGCATAAGGGGGAATCCGAACACAATAGCTGGGAAGTTCTGGTATACCAGGTTGTCTGCTGCGGGTGTCTGGAAGTCTCCATCGATCTCTCTCAGCAGGATAACGCCTGTACTTGCTGTACCTGTCAACATACCGTACATAGCCAGGAACTGCTCCTCTTGATAGTTCTTGAACAGAGTCTTGGCCACGATTCTGTTATAGGCGAAGGTAACTACCAGTCCAGCGGCTCCCAGTATCAGGATCATGCCCCAGTACTTCTCCAAAACATCCACGCGAATAGCTGCAACACCTGCTACAACCATCAGATCGTAGAAGAAGTTGCTGATGCGGGTCATGAGGAAGCTGTTTGTGTACTCTCTGTGAATGATTTGCTTGTCGTTAAGCACTCTGAGCACTGCCTTGACCAAGGTGGCAGCCAAAACGCCCAACAGGAAGTTAAATCCGTAGATTACCGACTTGAATCCGGGAACCAATTCGCCCAGGCCAAACATCATCAGATATGCCAGGAAGTAGGTGGATGCAACGATGGCAATCTGAACTGTCATCTTATCCAAGCTGCCCTGCATAGGAATTTCGTTGCTTTTCTGAATATCCTCGGATTTGAGCGCTCCCTCCTCGGTGAAGGTCTTGGTAACCTTGCCACGTTTCTTGAGAACATTGAGGTGAATAACACCACCGATACTGGCGCTCAAGAAGCCTACTGCTGCAATTGTGAGGCCAAAGCTCCTGCCTCCGTCAAATCCATAATCTGCCTCAAAGATTCCTCCGTAGTTCAGAGCCTGACCTGTTCCCTGTCCAAATCCAAAGGGAAGCAAAATGCCTGCAGCCTTAAAAAATCCACTCAAAACCATGCCGGCTATAATAGTAATCACCATGCCCACAACACCCTGGATCAGATATGTGGCAACAGTGGTAACGCCTGTGTTGAAAATCTCCGTGGTTCTCTGACGGGTCATCTTGCCTTTGGATGCCTTGAATGTGGAGGCCACAAAACCCAGGGCCAAGGCGTGATACGTCAGCACCTCCAAGTTGGTGGTTCCGTTGCCGCCAAAGAAAGCTGCGTCGAACATAACCCTACCTGTAATAAGCTTGTAAATCCATGTAGCCACCAACAGGATGCCTCCTCCCAGAACGGAAGTAGGTATCAGTGTGGCGTTCAGGAACTTAATCTGCCTCTTGAGCATGTTTGCCACAAGAAGGCTAAACAGCAACACTGCCAGCAAATTAAAAAATCCCCATGTACTATAATCCCAAAAATTGCCCATGTTCCACCTCTGAATGTGTGTTTTTGTATCTGTAGAATAGATTCATATATTTTAGTGAGTTAAATCTCTCGTTTGATTTAAGCTGATATACCTTGTCCTGGTAGTAAATGTTCAGCTTGTTGCGGCCCACAACAGTGAAAACCGATGCGTTGTCAAAATCCAGTCGGTATTCCTGATCTCCCTTGCGTACCAGCAGGCGGTCGCCATAGAGCTCAAGCTCTGCATCCTCAAAAATTTCACGTTTATTTTTGTACAGAATAACCTCGGAAAAGTCTGCCCTCTCCCTGTAGTAGGGCTCCTCCAGATACAGGTCGGTGTCCAGCTTGTTGATAAAATCACACTGGTAGTCGTACCAATCTGCCACAAATCGGAATGGGAACTCTCCCTCCACAGCCTTGAGTTCCGTCGAGGGAGCAAACTCCAACGTTACGCCGCACTTTTTGCAGCTGATGTGGTTGCCGTGGCTCTCAAACTCGGACAGGCCACAGGTGGGGCACACGTACATGGCTCTCTCCAGGTACTCCGCCCGCTTATCGTGGTGAAATTCGTTGTCTCCGTTGCCCTCGTGGACATAGAGCTCGCGGCAAATCGTCTCCAGCAGCTCTGAATCTGTAAGGTCCCTGTACTCCTCAGGCTCCATAACCCGGGAAACATATGCTCTCATCTTGCCCTTGCGAACAACATCGCTCCACCTGGGATGTACGCCATAGCCGCCCTCTATGCGGAATAGGGCCACCGGCAACTTCAGCGCGCGAATCAGCTTGACTACCGCAGGCTTGATATACTCTGTGTGTCCACTGTAGGTGCGGTTTCCCTCGGGTGCCAGGGCAATGGTGCCACCCTCCTTTGCCACTCTCATGCAGTTCATAACTGCGCTGACGTCTGTAGTCTGCTTCTTGATAGGAATTGGTGCAACCAGCCAGGTAATGAGTTTGGAAATCCATCCCTTGGAGAACAAGTCCTCGGAGGCAATGTAATACACAGGCCCCCTAAAGGCCATGCCTACGAAAAACTGATCAAAGGCTGTCTGATGGTTCATCAATATAAGGAATCTGCGTCCCTTGTTGTTGTACTTGGTAATCTTGATCCCATAGACCAATCGAGAATAGGGATATAATATGGCATACGCAATGTTTCGCACAACTCTGTGCCTAAAACGCATCCATTTCTTGCGGGTTGCTTTCTTTGCCATAACCCCTCCAGATTGTTTCGTTACACAATCAATATGTAAAACTCCGTATGATTATACCTCATTTTTCGCCATATGTCAGCAAAACACATTGTTGGGAAATTCAAAAAAAGGCATGCCCCCTGAAGAAGCATGCCCTGTGACTATATTTTGTTTTGGAATTAGTTGTTTCCTCGGTCCTTGAGACTTGCGTACTCGCGCCTGGGGGCAACGCTCCTGTACGCGGGACGGATAATCTTGGACTGTCCGGCCAACTCCTCAATGCGGTGTGCACTCCATCCCACAACACGAGCAGTTGCAAAGATTGGGGTGTACAGCTCTGTGGGCAGGTTCAACATGCGATATGCAAAGCCGGAGTAGAAGTCCACGTTGGCGCTGACAGCCTTGTTGGAGGTCCTGCGATCCATAATCATCTGCTTTGCCAGCCTCTCCACCATATCCATCAGGCGGAACTCTGCCTGACATCCCTTGTTCTCGGACAGCTCCTGTACCTGCTTTTTGAAAATCTCGGCTCTGGGGTCACTGACGCTGTAAACTGCGTGACCCATACCGTAGATGAGTCCCTTGTTGTCGAAGGCCTTCTTGTCCAGAATCTTGGCCAAGTATGCTGCGACCTCATCCTCATTCTCCCAGTTGGAGACATGCTTTTTGATATCGTCAAACATCTGTACAACCTTGAGGTTGGCGCCACCGTGGAGAGGTCCCTTGAGAGATCCGAGAGCTGCTGCAATTGCAGAATAGGTGTCTGTGCCTGAGGATGTTACAACTCGTGTGGTGAATGTGGAGTTGTTACCTCCGCCGTGCTCTGCGTGCAATACCAGTGCCATGTCCAAAACCTTTGCCTCCAGCTCGGTGTACTTTTTGTCGGAGCGGAGCATGCGGAGAATGTTCTCTGCCGTAGACAGGTTAGGCTTGGGGTTGTGAATATACAGGCTGCGGCCCTGGATAAAGTGGCGATATGACCTGTAGCTATATGCTGCCAGCATGGGCAGCTGAGCAATCAACTGAATGGACTGGCGCAGGACGTTTTCGATGGATATGTCGTCCGGGTTGTCGTCGTAGGAATACATAGTCAAAACGGAGCGCTGCAGGGAGTTCATCAGGTTGTTGCTGGGTGCCTTCATAATAACATCTCTTACGAAGGTCATAGGCAGCTGTCTGTGCTCTGCCAACATGGCGTTGAAGTTTTCCAACTCCTCCTTGTTGGGCAGTTCTCCAAACAACAGCATATATGTGGCCTCTTCAAAGCCGAAGCGGCAGTCGGAAAGGAATCCGTTTACAAAGTCGTTGATCTCTACTTCGCGATAGTACAGGTGTCCGTTGTCCTCAATAACGTGGCCCTCGCTGTCCAAAATGCTGCGGCCCTCGCTATCCGTCTTGTTCCAGGTAACCTCGGAAATGGCGGTGAGTCCCGTCAAGACGCCAACGCCCTGGGAGTCTCTGAGTCCCCTCTTAACATCGTATTTGGAATACAATGTCGGGTCTATATTGTGATTCCTGCACTTCTCGGCAAGACGCCTGATGTCAGGAGTAATCTCGGTTTTCAAAAAATCATCCATGTGTGTTCTCTCTGTTCTTCAAAATCTATGTCGCATTGTTATCTGAGAAATATCAGCCTTGATTGCCGATAAAGATGGGGTTGCCGATAGCCATGCGAATGCCGGTAGTTGCGTCGGTAACCTCTGCTCTGTAGAACATACAGTCCGTAACCAGTGGGATGTTCACGTAAACAGGGTCCGTACCTGTGTATTCTTGGGTATACACAATTTTGGAGTCCTTGTAAATATCGAGCCTGTAAACATGATTATTTTCATAAATGTTCTTGTACATATCTCCCACACGGAGCCACAGCTCTCCGTTGCCCCCTGTCCAGGTGCCGCCCATATTGACAGACGCCTCCCCGTCGGTGGCACACATCTGAATGCCGATACAGCCGCAGGTCATGTCTCCCACATGTGCTGCCTCCACGTATGCTGCACTGTTTTTCTCCGGCACATATACTGTGCTAAGGCCGTTGTTGTCAGGATGTCCGTGTTCGTCGCCTCCTGCTATTGCATAGAGCCTCTTTCCCATCTCCAGCAGTTCCTTCCACAGGTGATAGGCCTTGTCGGAGTGCTCGTAAGAGGGGTAGTAGTATATGATTTCAATATTGTGGTAGTCGCAGAAGTAATAGTCCAGGGGATCTGTGGACTGCATCCTGGTTGTGGGGTGATTGTGGGTAAAAATACCTCCCTTGGCCCTCACGTAGTTGACCAGTTCCGCCATGCGCTCATATGTGAAGTGAGGATAGCCAAAATGTCCCTCGTGGTCGTCCTCCTCAGGAGATAAGCCTGCATGGGTATAGCCAAACTCAGGGAAGTTGGTCAGGGTGTCCTCCAGGTCTCCCTGCTGGCGGAAGATCATGTTGTAGTGCAGGTCCGTTTTGGTTGCCGCTCTGCATCCCTCCATATATGTTCCCGGCTCTGTTCCGCAGAGCATGGTAGCGTTGTCCCACTCCGGCAAATATGTGTGTCGCACCTGCCTGTGATCCACCAGGGCAACAAAGTCTGTCTCCTTGGCTGCCATGTAGTCTGTCCATTCAGTCAGGGTGGCCAGTCCGTCGCTGGTGCCACCGGTGGCTGCATGTGCGTGATAGTCTCCATAGGCAACCTGTCTGCCTGCATATGCCTTGTCTACCGGGTTCATCATATATTATGCCCTCCTTCTAAAATATCCAATAAGGCTGCATGTGCCAAATACAATCATGTTGGCAATAACAATGCCTGATCCTGTGGGGGTGTCGTACAGCATGGACGCTCCCATTCCTACTATAAAGCATACCACTGAAATGGCCGCTGCGCATACTGTTACAGATGAAAACTTTTTGCAGACATTCATGGCGCTGAGGGCTGGGAATAAAATCAGTCCCGATATCAGCATTGATCCCATCATCCTCATGCCAACTACAATCATCAGGGCAGTAAGCACAGCCACCAGAGAATTATATGCGCCGGTGTTGACTCCGGTTGCCTTGGCAAAGGTCTCGTCAAAGGTGACCGCAAAAATCTTGTGGTAAAACAGCAGGAACACCACCAGCACCACGGCTGTCAGGATAACGCTGAGCCTCACGTCACTGTCCGTCATGGACAGTATACTGCCGAACATGTAGTTGTTTACATCGGTGTTCATTCCGTCAACCACCGACAGGGCAAATACTCCGATAGCCAGTGCCCCCGTGGAAAACACCGCAACCGCCGCGTCGGCCTTGACACTGCCGTTCTGGCTGATGCGCAACAGAATAAAGGCACATACCAGCACGGTGGGAATAGACACCGCCATAGGCGCCCAGTTGAGTGCCGTAGCAATGGTCAGGGCTGCAAAACTAACGTGAGACAGGCCGTCACCTATCATGGAGTAGCGCTTCAGTACCAGACATACTCCCAGCAGCGCGGCGCATACCGCAATCATCAGGCCGGCAATTACCGCCCTCTGAACAAAGCTGTACTGTAGCATTTTTGCAATAGTTTCAAGCATGGGGCTCCCCCTTAAGGGCATGATGGCAGGTGCCCTTTTTATGGGCAGAACAGCCCTTGGTACACTCCCTGCCCAATCTGCAGTCCATGCATTCCTCATCCGTTCCCTCCTCCAGGAAGGCTCTGCCTATGTCGCTGTTGCGATAGTCCTCGGCTGTGCCGTAGAAGATTAGCTGTCCTGCGTTCAGGTGCATAATATGGGATGCGTGGTCGATTGCACAGTGAATGTCATGGGTAACCATAACAATGGTTATGCCCTCCTCTCGGTTGACTTTGCGAATCAGCCGGTACATCTCCTCGGAAGCCATGGGATCCAGCCCTGCCACAGGCTCGTCCAGCAACAGCATCTTGGATGTGGCACACAGCGCCCGAGCCAACAGAACTCTCTGTTGCTGACCACCGGACAAATCCCTGTAACACCTGTCTGCCAGGTCCGTTATGCTGAGTATCTCCAGTATTTCCTGTGCCCGCCGCTTCTCTGCAGATGTATAGTTCATAAAGAATTTCTTCCTGTTCAAGAAGCCAGACATAACAACCTCCTTGACCGACGCAGGGAAATCCCTCTGCATAGATGTCTGCTGAGGCAGGTAGCCGATCTCGTTGTGCCTGAGCTTGCGCCCTGTAATAATCTTGCCGGAGGCTGTCCTCTTAAGGCCCAGCAGAGCCTTGATCAGAGAGGATTTGCCGGATCCGTTTTCACCAACAATACAGAGGTAGTCACCCTCGTTTAGTTCAAAGGATAGATTCTCCAGAACAATTTTGCCCTCATAGGACAGGCTCAACTTGTCACATTTGAGTAATGTCTTGTCTGTCATGGTTAGTTTAGTGCCTCCCGAAGATAGGTTAGGTTTTGTCGCATTAAGTCGATATATGTTGTGCCGGACTCAAATTCCTCTGCGGTTACGTTGTGGCAGCTGTGGAGGCAGCGAATGGCTGCTCCGGTCTCCGCCGCTATAGACTGGGCCGTTTTGCAATTGGACATCTCCACGTGGAACACAACCGGAATGTCCAACTCCCTGACCTTGTCGATAAGCTCAGCGGTAGTGCCAATATTCTCCTCGGTGCTGTCCGCGCATCCGGGGAAGGCGGCGTAGTAGCTAAGGCCGTACTCCCTGGCAAGATACAGAAAAGGAAATCTGTCTCCCACCACGATAGTCCGCCTCTGGGCCTCCTCAACCATATCTCTGTAGTCCTGATCCAGCTGCTGCAACTTCAAAATATATTTGGTCGCGTTGGCCGCGTAGATCTGGGCATTGTCCGGGTCCAGATCCATCAGCTTATCTGCCACTGCCTGAACTATGTTCATCATGTTCACCGGGCTGGTCCATACGTGTTCGTCGTATGCCTCGCCGTGTTGGTGGTCATGCTC
>JAFVXO010000003.1 GCA_017501105.1 Clostridia bacterium
AGTACCGGGCTCACCGATGGACTGAGCAGCGATGATACCAACAGCCTCACCGATGTTGCAGCGCTGGCCTGTTGCAAGGTTTGCACCATAGCACTTGGCGCAGACGCCGGACTTGGCATGGCAGTTCAGAATAGATCTGATTCTGACCTTCTCGATGCCAGCCTTGGCAATCTTGTCAGCAACCTCAGAAGTAATCAGAGTATCTGTATCAGCAAGCACCTCGCCGGATGCAGGATCTACGATAGTCTCCAGAGGATATCTGCCTACAATTCTCTCTGCCAGAGAAACGATCTCGGAGTTGCCATCCATGATTCTGGATACCTCCAGACCCTCTGTGGAACCGCAGTCCTCCTCGTTTACGATAACATCCTGAGAAATATCTACAAGTCTTCTGGTCAGGTAACCGGAGTCAGCTGTACGCAGAGCTGTATCAGCAAGAGACTTTCTGGTACCGTGGGATGACAGGAAGAACTCCAGAACATTAAGGCCCTCACGGAAGTTAGACTTGATCGGGATGTCGATGGTCTTACCGCTTGTATCTGCGAACAGACCTCTGATACCGGCCAGCTGCTTAATCTGCTGCTTGTTACCTCTGGCTCCAGAGTCTGCCATCATGCTGATGGGGTTGTACTGGTCCAGATTGTTCATCAGAGCGTCAGTAATCTTGTCAACGGTGTTGTTCCATGTATCAACAACCTGCTTGTATCTGTCCTCCTCAGAGATAAGACCTCTCCTGTATCTCTTCTGGATAGCCTCGACCTCTGCCTCGGCCTCGCGCAGGAACTGCTCCTTGTCTCCGGGAACTACCATGTCGCTGATGGAGATGGAGATAGCAGCTCTTGTGGAGTATCTGTAACCCATCTTCTTTACATCATCGAGAACAACGGCTGTCTCAGCAGTGCCGTGCTTCTTGATGCACTTGTCGATAATCTTACCCAGCTGCTTCTTGCCGACAACAAAGTCGACCTCCTGCAGGAACTCGTTACCCTCGACTGTTCTGTCGATAAAGCCCAGATCCTGAGGAATGATGCCGTTGAAGATTGTGCGGCCGGGAGTTGTTTCGATAACGGAGCTCTTAACCTTACCGTCGATCTCCTTGGTAACTCTCAGCTTAATCTTAGCATGGACGGAAACCTCTCTCTGCTGGTAAGCCATGAGCATCTCGTCCTCGCTGGAGAAGGTTCTGCCCTCGCCCAACTCGCCGTCCTTAACCAGTGTCAGGTAGTAGATACCCAAAACCATATCCTGTGTAGGAACAGTAACGGGAGCACCGTCCTGAGGCTTCAACAGGTTGTTTGCAGACAGCATGAGAACTCTGGCCTCAGCCTGAGCCTCTGCGCTAAGAGGAAGGTGAACGGCCATCTGGTCTCCGTCGAAGTCAGCGTTGAAAGCTGTACATACCAGGGGGTGAAGCTTAATAGCTCTGCCCTCTACCAAAACGGGCTCAAATGCCTGAATACCAAGTCTGTGGAGAGTAGGTGCACGGTTCAACAGAACGGGATGCTCCTTGATTACCTCCTCGAGAACGTCCCAAACATCTGCTCTTGCATTCTCAACAGCCTTCTTAGCTGTCTTGATGTTGTAGACGTCCTTGCCCTTGTTTACAAGCTTCTTCATAACAAAGGGCTTAAACAGCTCCAGTGCCATCTCCTTGGGAATACCGCACTGGTAAATCTTAAGCTCGGGACCTACAACGATAACGGAACGGCCGGAATAGTCAACACGCTTACCCAGCAAGTTCTGTCTGAAACGTCCCTGCTTACCTCTAAGCATGTCGGACAATGACTTAAGGGGTCTGGTGCCGGGGCCTGTAACAGGTCTGCCGCGACGACCGTTATCCATCAGAGCGTCAACGGACTCCTGCAGCATACGCTTCTCGTTGCGTACGATGATTGCGGGAGCGTCCAGCTCCAACAGCTTCTTAAGTCTGTTATTTCTGTTAATTACCCTTCTGTACAAGTCATTAAGGTCGGATGTGGCAAATCTGCCGCCGTCCAACTGTACCATGGGACGCAACTCCGGAGGAATGACTGGAATAACTGTCATAATCATCCACTCAGGTCTGTTGCCGGACTTGCGGAAGGACTCCACAACCTCAAGTCTCTTGATGGTCTTGAGCTTCTTCTGGCTCTGGTTTGCGGACTTGTCAAGCTCCTCGCGAAGCTCAACAGACAACTGATCCAGGTCAATAGCCTCAAGGAGTTCCTTGATAGCCTCAGCACCCATACCTACGCGGAATGTTGCTCCTGTCTCAGCACAGCTTGCCATGGCATCTCTGTACTCCTTCTCGGTAAGAACCTGCTTGTAGGCCAGGTTTGATGTTCCGGGATCCAGAACGATATATGCTGCAAAGTAGAGAACCTGATCCAACTCCTTGGGGGACAGTTCCAGAATAAGTCCCATCTTGGAGGGGATTCCTCTGAAGTACCAGATGTGAGAAACGGGTGCAGCCAACTCGATGTGGCCCATACGCTCTCTTCTGACCTTGGATGTTGTAACCTCAACACCACACTTGTCGCAGACGATACCCTTATATCTTACCTTCTTATACTTTCCACAGTGGCACTCGTAGTCCTTTGTGGGGCCAAAGATCTTCTCACAGAAGAGACCGTCTCTCTCCGGCTTGAGTGTTCGGTAATTGATGGTTTCGGGTTTCTTAACCTCGCCGTAAGACCACTCCAGGATCTTCTCGGGAGAGGCAAGGCCAATGCTGATTGAATCGAAAATCATAGATTCGTTATTCATTTTCATTTACCGTCCCTTCTTTAGTAATCGCCGTTTTCTTCGTCGTAGGAAGAAGAGGCATCGCCGGAGTTATCGTCAGAGCTAAATGTGCCATCCGCTCTCTCGATGCTCCAATCGCTGTACTCAGACTTGTCAGCGTTCATGGGAGTACCCTCAAGTCCCTCCATATTGACCTCCTGGCTGATACTGGGAGCCTTTTCATCCTCGGTTCCGTATCTCTTGAGGTCAATCTCGCCGAACTCGTCGGACAATACCTTAATATCCAGAGCCAAGGACTGCAGTTCCTTAATCAAAACCTTGAAGCTCTCGGGAATACCGGGCTCAGGAACGTTCTCTCCCTTGACAATGGCCTCGTAAGTCTTCTGACGTCCTACAACGTCGTCGGACTTAACAGTCAAAATCTCCTGCAGTGTGTGAGCTGCGCCGTAGGCCTCGATGGCCCAAACTTCCATCTCACCGAATCTCTGTCCACCGAACTGAGCCTTACCGCCGAGAGGCTGCTGTGTTACCAGTGAGTAAGGTCCTGTGGATCTTGCGTGGATCTTGTCATCTACCAAGTGGTTCAACTTGAGCATGTACATGATACCAACTGTAGCGCGGTTATCGAAGGGCTCACCTGTACGTCCATCGTACAGGACTGTCTTGCCGTCTCTATCCAAACCGGCCTTCTCCAGAGTCTCGAATACCTCTTCCTCTGTGGCGCCGTCGAATACGGGAGTAGCAATCTTCCAGCCCAGTGTCCTTGCGGCAATACCAAGGTGAACTTCCAGAACCTGACCGATGTTCATACGTGAAGGAACGCCCAAGGGGTTCAGTACGATCTGCAGAGGTGTGCCGTCGGGAAGGAAAGGCATATCCTCCTCAGGAAGCACTCTGGAAACAACACCCTTGTTTCCGTGACGACCAGACATCTTGTCACCTACGGAAAGCTTTCTCTTCTGTGCGATGTAAACTCTGACCAGCTCATTTACGCCGGGAGCCATCTCATCGCCGTTCTCTCTCTTGAATGTCTTAACATCCACAATAATGCCGTACTCGCCGTGAGGTACTCTGAGAGATGTATCTCTGACGTCTCTGGCCTTCTCGCCGAAGATAGCGCGGAGCAACTTCTCCTCTGCGGACAGGTCGGTCTCGCCCTTAGGTGTAACCTTACCTACCAGGATATCTCCTGCCTTAACCTCAGCACCGATGCGGATAATACCGTTCTCGTCCAGATCCTTGAGGCTGTCCTCACCAACATTGTTGATATCTCTGGTGATTTCCTCCGGGCCCAGCTTGGTATCTCTGGCATCGATTTCGTATTCCTCAATGTGAATAGAGGTGAATACGTCGTTCATGACCAACTTCTCGCTAATCAGGATAGCGTCCTCGTAGTTGTAACCCTCCCAAGACAGGAAGCCGATCAGGATGTTCTTGCCCAAACCGATTTCGCCGTTTGAAGTGGAGGGACCGTCTGCAATAACGTCGCCCTTCTTAACGATGTCGCCCTTCTTAACCAGAACGTGCTGGTTGATACATGTACCCTGGTTGGAACGCAGGTACTTGAGAATGTTGTAAACGTGGCTGTTTCCCTCTGCATCTCTGATGATGACTTCCTTGGCGGAAACCTTCTCAACAATACCATCCTGCTTAGCAACTACAACAACGCCGGAGTCAACAGCGGCTCTGTGCTCAATACCTGTAGCAACAATGGGAGCCTCTGTGCGAATCAACGGAACTGCCTGACGCTGCATGTTAGAACCCATCAGAGCACGAGTAGCGTCGTCATGCTCCAGGAAGGGAATCATAGCTGTAGCAACGGATACCAGCTGTCTGGGAGATACGTCCATAAGGTCGATCATGTCGGCGGATACCTCGATCAGAGAATCCTCCATGTGACGTGCCAGCATCTTGGGGTGGACGAAGTGGCCGTTCTCATCGATAGGCTCGGAAGCCATGGTGATGTAGTAACCCTCCTCTTCCTCTGCTGTCATATATCTGACCTCATCGGTAACAGTATGAGTCTCCTTGTCTACGATTCTGTAGGGAGTCTCGATAAATCCATAGGGGTTAACCTTAGCATACAGTGCCAGAGATCCGATCAGACCGATGTTGGGACCTTCGGGAGTCTCAATGGGGCACATTCTGCCGTAGTGAGAATGGTGAATATCACGAACCTCGAATGTAGCTCTGTCTCTGGACAAACCGCCCTTACCCAAAGCGGAAAGTCTTCTCTTGTGTGTCAGCTCTGCCAGGGGGTTAGGCTGATCCATGAACTGTGACAACTGGGAACTGCCAAAGAACTCCTTAATAGCTGCTGCAACAGGTCTGATATTGATAAGCGCCTGAGGTGTGATGCTTGTAATATCGTTGGTTGTCATTCTCTCGCGAACAACCCTCTCCATTCTGGAAAGACCGATGCGGAACTGGTTCTGCAGGAGCTCTCCTACGGAACGTACTCTTCTGTTACCCAGGTGGTCGATAACGTCTGTTGTACCAGCTTCCTTGGTAAGGCCGATGAAGTAGCTGATAGATGCTACGATATCCTCAAGAGTGATGTGCTTGGGCAGCAGGCGGTCCTTGTTGACCTTGATAGCAGCCTTGATATCCTCCTCAGAGGTGTTGTTCTCCAGAATCTCCTGCAGAACTGTATAGTTAACGCGATCCTTGATATCAAACTCGGAAATATCGAAGGTAATATACTTATATATATCAACAGTGTTGTTGCCGATAACTCTGACTGTCTGGCCCTCGGAAACAATCTCAACCACATTTACACCGGCATCCTGAATCTCGTTTGCCAGCTCCTTGGTGATGGTCTGACCCTGATCGGCCATAACCTCGCCTGTCTCGGGGTTGATGATTGCAACTGCTGCCTGGTGGCCTGTAATACGGGTTGCCAAGGACAGCTTCTTGTTGAACTTGAAGCGACCAAAGTGTGCCAGGTCGTATCTTCTGGGATCGTACAGCATATTGGTCAGCAATGTGCGTGCACTCTCAACGGACTGGAGCTCACCGGGGCGGAGCTTCTTGTAAACCTCAAGAAGTGCCTCATCCTCGGACTTCTTCTCGTCCTTCTGAATAGTAGCGAGAATCAAATCCTCCTCGCCAAAGAGGTTCAGGATCTGCTCGTCGGAGCCGTAGCCAATGGAGCGGATAAATGTTGTCAGGGGCAGCTTACGTGTTCTGTCGATACGTACCCATACAACATTGTTGGAATCCTGCTCATACTCCAGCCATGCACCACGGTTGGGGATAATGGTTGTGCTGAACAGCGGCTTGCCGTTCTTGTCGTATCTCATAGCATAGTAGCATCCGGGAGAACGTACCAACTGGCTGACGATAACTCTCTCAGCACCGTTGATAATGAATGTGCCCGTCTCTGTCATGAGCGGGAAATCACCCATATAGATGTCCTGATTCTTAACCTCGCCTGTGACGCGGTTGTTCAGATAAACCTTGCATCTGAGAGGAGCAGCATATGTTGCATCTCTCTCCTTGCACTCAGCAATTGTGTACTTAGCCTCGTCCCTGTCGATCCTGTACTCGCCAAACTCCAGGCTGAGATTGCCTGTGAAATCGACGATAGGGGAAATGTCCTCGAAGACCTCCTTGAGACCCTTGGTCAAGAACCACTCGTAGGATTCTCTCTGAACCTCAATAAGGTTGGGCATCTCAACGACTTCCGGAACTCTGGAGAAACTCATGCGGGTGTTACGCCCAAACTGTTGCGGATGTACCATCTAAAATCACCTCATTAGATATTACCTTAAGTGGAATTCACCTCAATTATGTCCTCAAAGCCAGCCGCTGACCGGCAAAAAACACTCTGAAAACATGTAAAAAGGCCCATAAATCCACAGTAAAGCAGTTTAATATTTTAACATTGATATAAACAGGGGACAAGGTCCTAATATCCATAATAATGAACAAGCTTTCTTTACGGCTTTTTGACAAAATGCCGATTTTTTATAAAAAATTAAAAAGTTTACAATTTGTTCACATTTTTTTGAGTGCAAAAAAGGGCTGTCCTAATGACAGCCCTCGATAAATCACAAATGTGAGTCTTGCTATTACTTAATCTCGCAAGTAGCGCCCTGCTCCTTGAACTTAGCAACAACAGCCTCTGCATCCTCCTTGGATACGCCTTCCTTAACGGTCTTGGGAGCTCCATCAACCAGATCCTTAGCTTCCTTGAGACCCAGGCCTGTCAGCTCGCGAACAACCTTGATAACTGCGATCTTGTTTGCGCCAACGTCCTTAAGTACAACGTCGAACTCTGTCTTCTCCTCAGCTGCGGGTGCTGCTGCGGCTGCGGGGCCTGCTACTACAGCAGCAGCTGCTGTAACACCAAACTCCTCTTCGATAGCCTTTACAAGCTCGTTGAGCTCAATAACTGTAAGGGCCTTAACTGTCTCAATAATGTTTGTGATCTTCTCACTTGCCATAATAATTTACCTCCGTAATATTGTATATTGCAGCTTACTCTGCTGCCTCTGCTCCAGCCTCTGCGGGAGCTCCATCTGCCATTTTGTCTGCGACTGCCTGCAGTGCAATTGCAAGTCCTGCAATGATCTGGTTCAGGCCGCCAGCAAGCTTGGAATAAAGGACTTCCTTGGAAGGAATTCTGGAAACCTCTGCAACAGCAGCTGCTGTAAGAACCTCTCCGTCAAGGTATCCTGCCTTGCACTCAAATGTGCTAATCTCATCTGCGTACTTAGCAAGGACTCTGGCGGGTGCTGTCTCATCATCAACGCTGATAGCAATAGCTGTAGGTCCGTTGAGATACTCATCAAGTCCCTCAATGCCGGCCTCCTTGAGTGCCAGCTTTGTGTAAGTATTCTTAGCAACAAAGTAATCAATGTTGTTCTTACGAAGCTCATTTCTCATCTGAGTGTCCTTAAGAACAGTGATTCCTCTGTAGTTGCAGAATACAATGGACTTAGCAGACTTGAGCTTTGTAGCAAGGTCAGAAACGATAACCTTCTTCTGTTCAAGAATCTTATTGCTTGCCAATTTCTACACCTCCTGTTCAAATAATAAAAATAGCCATCCTTTGCCCGAGACATAGGATGGCTATACAAATCAATGTAAGCGATCTATCTTAGCCTAAGCTGGCAGAAAACTCTTTACGTCCCAAGGGACACCAGCCGTCTCCGGCAAAATACAACTATTTGATTTTAATAATTCCTTGACTAGTTGTCAAGTGCCGTCAAATTAAATCTTAAGAGTGTTAATTCTGACGGAGGGACCCATTGTGGAAGAAACGTAAACGCTCTTCATGTAAGTACCCTTGGCTGCTGCAGGCTTAGCCTTTACGATGGCCTCAAGAACAACCTTAAGGTTCTCTGTGAGCTGCTCATCTGTGAAGGATGCCTTACCTACTACACAGTGGATGATGTTGCCCTTGTCGAGTCTGTACTCAACCTTACCAGCCTTAATCTCGCTGATAGCCTTGGCAATATCCATTGTAACTGTGCCGGACTTGGGGTTGGGCATCAGACCCTTGGGGCCCAAAACCTTACCAAGACGACCCAGCTGACCCATCATGTTGGGTGTAGCTACGATAACATCATAGTCAAACCAGTTCTCGCTCTGGATCTTAGCGATCATGTCCTCTGCGCCTACGAAATCTGCGCCGGCCTCCTGAGCTTCCTTGGCCTTATCGTCCTTGGCAATAACCAAAACTGTCTTGGTCTTACCTGTTCCGTGGGGCAGTACTACTGAACCACGAACCTGCTGGTCTGCGTGTCTGGAGTCAACACCGAGTCTTACGTGAAGCTCGATTGTCTCGTCAAACTTTGCAGTAGCGGTCTTCTTAACTGTTGCAATTGCCTCTGCTGGAGCATACAGATCCTGCTGGTTGAACAAAGCAACTTTAGCGTTATAATTCTTGCCTCTCTTCATTGCTTAATCCTCCCTTAGTCTGCTACTGTGATGCCCATACTGCGTGCTGTACCGGCAATCATGCTAATAGCTGCGTCCAGGCTGGCTGCGTTCAAGTCAACCATCTTGAGCTCTGCGATCTTCTTGAGATCCTCTCTTGTTACCTGTGCAACCTTTTCCTTGTTGGGCTTACCTGATGCCCTCTCAAGACCTGCTGCCTTCTTAAGCAAGATTGCTGCCGGAGGAGTCTTGGTGATGAAGGAGAAAGTTCTGTCTGCGTAAATTGTAATTACGCAAGGGATAATGAGGCCTGCATCCTTAGCAGTCTTCTCATTGAACTCCTTCACGAACTGCATCATGTTAACACCATGCGGTCCAAGAGCTGGTCCTACCGGTGGGGTCATTGCTGCCTTGCCGGCTGCGATCTGAAGTTTTACAATGGCACTAATCTTCTTTGCCATACCCTACCTCCCAGTTTACTGAAATTTGTTTATAACTTCCGCTAATCCTTAATCCTTAGAAAGTTGGATCTGCGTAGGTTCAAGGTCAATCGGGGTCTCTCTGCCGAACATGGAGATACCCACAGTAATCAGCTTCTTGTCAGGGCTGATCTTCTTAATAACACCCACAAAGTCTGCGAAAGGACCGGACAGTACGCTGACATGATTGCCGACCTCGAAGTCGATCTGTGTCTCTGTACGGTTCATGCCCATGTTCTCCATCTCGGCAGGTGTAAGTGCTACAGGCTCAGACTCAGGTCCTACAAATCCTGTTACACCACGTACGTTGCGAACAACATACCAAGTCTCGTTGTTCATAATCATATGAACAAGGATATATCCGGGGAAGATTTTCTTCATGGTAGCCTTGCGCTTGCCGTCCTTGATCTCCACAACCTCCTCCATGGGAATTGCGATATCAAAGATGAAATCCTCCAGATGTCTGTTCTCTATGGCGTTCTCAATACTGGCCTTTACCTTGGCTTCGTAGCCAGAGTAGGTATGCACAACATACCATTGTGCCTCATCGGGCACCTTGCGCTCTAATTCAATATTGTTATCCGACACTTGAGTTTCCTCTACTAATCAAAATACTAGCCGAAGATAAGGTTGTAGAGCTCGGACATACCGAGGTCAACCAACCAAACCACAGCACCTACCAACAAGCATGCACCAAGAACAGCAATTGTTGCTGTCACAACCTGCTTGGGCTTCAACCATACAACCTTCTTAAGCTCCATCTTAATGTCGCCGAAGAACTTCTTGATGGCTTTACCGGCTTTAGTAAACCAATTATCCTTTTTATTCTTGTTATCGTTGGCCATAATAAACCCCTTAATAATCCAAGGATTACTTTGTCTCCTTGTGATTTGTGTGCTTCTGGCAGAACTTGCAGTACTTCTTCATTTCGATTCTGTCTGTGTTGTTCTTCTTGTTCTTCATTGTAATGTAGTTTCTCTGCTTGCACTCTTCACAAGCCAATGTTACCTTAACTCTCATTTTAAATACTCCTTTATGCAAAAAGGTAAAAAGTTACGCAAAAAAATAACTCATCACTGGTGAGCAAAAGTAATTTACCACAGGGGTATATCCATTGTCAACACTATTTTATTACAGATTTGGCCTAAATTATATTGACGTACAGACCATATGTGATAGAGCCTGAAAGAACCGTGTTAATGCCCTCGTAGAAAGGTGCCATTGCACTGAGCAGCCACATAATCAACACCACATATATAGCCGCGCTAACCAAACCACCGGCAACACCCAACAGCTTATTAGCTTGCTTGATAACTGGCAACTTGGCTGTCAGGTTCAGGAATCTGAATACCAGGAAGTATACGATACTCAGCAGCACAAACAGTATTATCAAAGCAATAGCGCCTACCACAAACTCCGTAACTGCAGATGCTATGTGTGCAATCATCTCAGGAGAATTCTGTCCCAGGAAGCCCTCAACGGTTGCCAGTCTATCCGCAATCACATCTGCCAAAGCATTTGGCAAGGCGGCCTCGGACAGCAGATTTGATAGTTCATTAAAGTCTACAACCTGAGTAATTTCGTCGCCCACGGCCTCTGTAAGGATTTCCACCGACTTTGTCTCCAGAGCCTGAGGCAGAGGGGTCGCATTAATAACTGCCACACCTATAGGCTTAAGCATATATGCCAGCGCACAGACCACCACCAGATACAGCAACCTCTCCATAATAGAGACAAATCCCTTACGGTATCCGGACATCACAGAAAACACGATAATTGCAACTATTGCCAAATCAAACAGTATCCACATATCAGAATCTCCTCTTATCTACAGTGTTTCTGTATACAACCAAATAGCTGTCTCTGTACAGTATGGCGTCGTTTATCCTGTCTGTTCCCGATGCACAGGATGCCTGAATCTCTCCCCTATAGTCGTATATGATAACTCCTGTTCCCATCACTGCGCAGATATTCCTGCCCTGTACGTTGAGTTTCTGGGCGGCTTGATCTGTGTCGAAGGTTGAGCAACTACCCTTGTTGTCAAAAATGTATATGCGATTTTGAGAAGCGGTATTCTCCTCCACTCTGGCGGACAGGACTACATCTCCGTCGGGAGATTGAGTCATGGCGTATATCTCACGGACGGGATACTCTGCAATTGGCTTTCGTCCCGCTCCCACATGTATCACTCTATCCTCTGCAATGCACACCATAGTTCCGTTGGAAGCAAAGGCGCACTTGGCAATCAACACTCCAGCATAGTTCTCCCCGGCATAGGCCACTGTCTCACCTATTTTGTTGTACTCAAGGTAACTGGAACACTCCAGGTCGTCCAGAGAAACTCTGTTTATGCAGTAGTATGTATTATCTGGAGAGACACCTGCCCATACCACATAGTCATCTTGGATATATCTGGTGGAAATCAGCTGCCCCTTGTCGTCATACACTGACACTGCGGAAGCATAGTTGTCTGTCTCCAGGACAAATGCCATATATCCGCCATATCCTACTGTAGCAACCAATACAGGATCGGGCAGAGAAATGCTAAAAGAACTGTCCTCTGTAAACAGATGTGCTGTCTGACCACCTATGTTGTATACCAGCATGTATTTTCCCACCTTGTCCACGCGGCAATTATCCATATCCAGTCTGGTCTCCTGGGCAATTACTCCTGTAGAGGTATACTTGACCACGCTGTTATTGCTGACCTTAAATAAGGTATCCCCTACGCTGAAAAAGCGGTCACTGTCGTCGGCGTATTCGTTCTGTACAAACCCCTCTACCAAATCTACCGCCAGATATGCCTCTGGATTCATAAGGGCCTCGAACTGGTCCAGCTGTCCTGTTGTCAGAGCTGTAATCACCTTGCCATAGTCAATGCCTACGCCTCTGCAATAGATAAATAATCCCGCAAAGAAGCACACAACCATCAAGAGAATCACTCCCAGTACCCTGGCAATGATTCTGACTACCTTGCGGGCAGTCCTCTTCCCCTTTAATCCAGGATTACGTTCAGGTTTATTATTGGTCTTGTTCTTATTCTCTGATTTCATTAAAAAAACCGTCCAGTACTGCCGAGCAGTCCTCAGCCATTATGCCATCATATACTTCCAACTTGCCTGCATTCAGACCCGAGGTGTAGATGTTTGTAACCGTTCTGCAAGCACCTGCCACAGGATCAGGGCATCCATACACCAATCTGCTGATACGTGCTGCCAAAATGGCACCCATACACATGGGACAAGGTTCCATGGTTACAAACAGGTCGCAGCCGCTGAGCCTCCAGTCTCCCAAAAACCTCTCTGCTTCCCGTATGGCGTTGATCTCCGCATGGCCCGTTATGTCTCGATTGCCTTCACGGGTATTGTGTCCTCGTGCGATAATCCTGCCATCCTTGACCACTACTGCGCCAACCGGTATTTCTCCTGCCTCTGCAGCCTTGACTGCCTCTGCCAGAGCCTCTGCCATATTCGACGTCAGGTACTCCGGGTAGTTCATTTTATAAGCCCTTTCTGCTTCAGGCTGGCTTCGTATGCCACCATGGTAGATGCAAATCCTACATTGAGGGAGTCACACTGACCAAACATGGGAATCTTAATGTTTACATGAGGCACATCGCATTGATTCCAAATGTCGGAAATGCCTCGAATTTCATTTCCTGCCACTATTGCCGCCCTTCCCTGGTAACTCTCCTCGTAGTGCCACCTGGCAGATTTGAGGTTGGTAATATACAGAGTAAAGCCGTTATCCTTGAGCCACTGAATGCAATCATTTACGTCCATGCTGATGACAGGTAGTGTGAGACTGCCTCCAAGACTGGCCTTAATCAGGCGGTGCTGTGAAAGGGGCACCCGTGTGTTGACGGATATAACTGCGTCACATCCGGCGGCCTCTGCAGAACGGATAATAGTGCCGATATTGCCGGGCTTGTCCAAACCATCTGTAATAATTATCAAATTGTTTTCCTTGAGGGGAATGTCGGCAACGGTCTTGGTGGGATAATCGGCAACCACAAAGAACCCCTCTGTACTGTCCCTGTCGCTCATTCGGGCACATAGCTTGTCACTGACATAGGCACTCTCATCAGCAATCCGAATAAACCCCTTGACCAACTCCAGCTCCTCCTCAGAGGAAATGTAGTCGGGGCAGAAGCAGAACAGGCGGACGTGAATGCCCATGCTGACTATCTTGCGATAGCCCCACAGACCCTCTATAACAAATATGCTCTTGTCCTTGGACTTGAGGGAAATCAGGTCCTTGATTAAATGGAACTGATCGCTCTTGGGGCCAACGGAAATAATCTCTCGTCCCTCAAAGCTCCTGGGAAAAGTCTGGAACATGTTTTGCATTGTGTCCTCCCTGTAGCCTATGTCAATAATAGTATAGTGTATCTCTAATGGAAAAAAGGAGCAAGGAAGAAGTAAAAAGTAAGAGGGAAGAATGAGAAGAAGTAAAGAGAGAATGAGAAGGTGCGTAAATCATACAACATTTTTCTTGATGGTTTCTAAAATTTCTTTTTCCGCCTCTTTACCATAAGCGTAAAGTGTCACAGTAACTTTTCTGCTGTCTTTTAATTTCAATGTGTGAAAATAAGTATCTTTGGAAATGAGCCCGTCGCCTTTATGCAAACAACTTTCGATAGATTTGATCTCGCACATCTTGATAACAGTTTTTTGAAATATCATTTTTCCGTTTATCATTGCCCCTCTTGGAAGAATGATTTTATCTGAATCTATCATCAAGACTCTGCTTTTTTCGGCAACAAAGCAGACAAAAAAGAAGATTCCTAACAATCCGCCTCCTACCATAAATCCAATTGGCAACCCAGTATTTTCAATTTTGAAAAAAAGGAGAGCGATACCCATCAAGAATACTGCACCACAAATCAGAGAAATCATCGTAAGCAGCTTTACCGCTCGGGAAGAGTATTTTTTCATTTCGCACTCTCCTTTAATGTTTTACAAGAGGCAATCAGCAGTCGTCTGATACGACCGCAAAGATTTCTGTGGTTTTTGTATGTTATTTCATCGATCGCCTTTGTGTTATATAACAACTGCAACCAGCCCTCTGTTTCGCTACACTCTTTGAGGGCAATTTCAAATTTGGAAAGCATATCAGCTTTGCTCTGTCCGTAACTGGCTTCGCGGATATTTGCATACACACTGCTTGAACTTTTACGGATTTTGAAAAGAGTGTTAGATGGCGCTTTTATATTTTGACAAAGCAAGTCTATATCGGTTGCAAGTTGCTCAGAATATATTAGCAAATAGTTTTTCGGCATATAACCACTCCTATTCAAGCGTATTACACTACTTTTCCGGAAGTAAATCAAGGCGAAGCCTTGTATATCATCCACAACATGTTGCGGTATCTCATCAAGCCGCAGGAAATACAGCCTTCGGCTGATGATATGTGCCTACGGCGATGATATACACGCTGACGCGTGATGATATACCAGGCCTGCGGCTTGGATAAAAAATCTCGTTCTTCGGAACGAGATTTTTGGGGTCTACTGACCAAAAAAGAACTGGTCGAAAAACCTGATTTTCTTATAATTTAATAAATTCTAATTCCGTTTTCACAGAACTATTGAATTATCATTTTGTTTACCCATTCTTGAGGCAAAACATATTCAATATCGTCAATTGTAATTGAATATGCTTTATCATCAAACGACATTACTTCCAACGGAATAACTATGTTAACATCTTCCTGTACAATTCCACAAACATATCCGTAAACATAACAGTTTTTTAACATTCCGTCAGGTTGCTTTACTAAATCGTACAGTCCAGCATCTTCTGCTTTTTGTCCGTTTTTAATTTCATTAAGAAATCGGTCACATTCAGTTATCCCTTTTTTTGAAATTGTCTTATTCTCATTATTAAAAAGCGAACCTTTTACAAACTCGAATCTAATACAATTATCAAGGGTGACTTCTGTTTTAAGCAAATCGGACTTTATATATATGGCGGCAAACTCATTG
>JAFVXO010000029.1 GCA_017501105.1 Clostridia bacterium
CGGCACGAACTCCCTGTCCACAGTAATAACTGCAATGTACCTCTGATCCACGTCCTTAATCTTCCGGCCAATCTCCTCAGAAAGTGCCTCCGGCTTGAACTGATCCACCTCATATGGTTGCAGCACATCGAATATCAGCTTGGTGTAGGTTGCCCCTGCCACCATACGAAAATCGTGGATAGTCAGGCGACTGTCTACCGCCTTGACCAGCTGAGACACCATGTTCCTGGTCTCCAACACCACCTGGTCGTCGTCCTCGATCGGGTCCATGTGAATCACCATTCGGATGTTGTGCCGTGCCCAGAAGTCCCGTTCGATATTGTCAATCATATCGTGGGCCTCCAGCATATCTGCATGGGCCGACACTTCCACGTGTACTGAGGTAAACCACATATTGGGTCCGTAGTTGTGCACCATCAGATCGTGTATACCCTTCACTCCAGGGTAGCTGCCAATATGTTCGTAAATTGTCCTGATCAACTCCTGCTTGGGAGCCTGACCCAACAATACCTTCATATTCTCCCTTGCTATTCCAATGCCCGAATAGCAGATAAAAAGCGCAACTGCACAGCCCATATAGCCGTCCAGATTAACCCCCGTATTTGTGGAGATTACAGCTGTCACCAGAACTGCAGTAGTAGCCACCACATCCGCCATGCTGTCAGTGGCTGTGGCATACATCATGCCGGAATCCACAATTTTTCCCAGCTTTCGATTGAACAGAAACAGCCATAATTTCCCGAAAATGGATACTATCAGGACCACTGCCACCAGAGCATTGATTTCTATGGATGCAGGTGTAAGTATTTTTTGTATAGAACTCCTGCCTAATTCAATGCCCAGGAACAGAATCAAAAAGGCCACAATGAGTGTGGTAATGTACTCCACTCGCGCATGGCCAAAGGGATGCTCCTTGTCAGCCGGTCTGGCGGCCATCTTGAAGCCAACAAATGAAATTATAGAGGACCCCGCGTCGGACAAGTTGTTTGCCGCGTCTGCCAGAATAGAAATGCTGCCAGAAACCAGCCCCACCACCAGCTTAGCAACAGACAGCAGCAGGTTAATCAATATGCCTGTAATACTGCTCAGATATCCGTATCTCCTGCGCACATTCATATCAAGGACATTGTCTCTGTCCTTGATAAACAGCCTGATCAGCAGGTTTGTCATTTCTTGATGAACCTTTCGATGCGGTCCAGGGCCTTTTCGATATTCTTGATTGAATAGGCATAGGATGCGCGGACAAAGCCCTCTCCGCTAACTCCAAATGCATTGCCGGGGACCACTGCCACATGCTGTTCCTCCAGCAATTTGGTGCAGAACTCCTCGCTGCTAAGTCCCGTGGATCTGATGCAGGGGAACACGTAGAATGCACCCTTGGGCTCAAAGCAGGTCAATCCCAGCTTATTAAACCCATCCAAAATGTACCTGCGGCGCATGTCGTATTCCTTGCGCATGTTCTCGATGTCCTTGTCTCCTGAGCGCAGGGCCTCGATTGCAGCATACTGGGCCGTAGTTGGTGCGGACATAATTCCGAACTGGTGGACCTTGATCATCTGCTTAACCAGCGCCTCGGGGCCGCAGGCAAAACCAATACGCCATCCAGTCATGGCAAAGGCCTTGGACAATCCGTTGATAACCACGGTGCGCTCAGACATGCCAGAGATATTTGCTATAGAGACGTGCTTGCCTCCATATGTAAGCTCTGCGTAAAGCTCATCCGACAGTACCACCACATTGGTCTCCTCCAGCACCTGGGCAATCTCCTCCAGATCCTGGCGGTCCATAATACCACCTGTGGGATTGTTAGGGAATGGCAGAATGAGCAGCTTGGTCCTGGGGGTAATTGCATCCCTCAGCTGTTGTGCTGTCAGGCGGAACTGATCCTCCTCCCTGAGGTCAATAGTTACAGGAACTCCACCGCACATCTGTACGATGGGCCTGTAGCATACAAAGGCAGGTTCGGGGATAATAACCTCGTCTCCGGAAGTTACCAGGCAACGGATAGCTGCGTCGATAGCCTCGCTGCCGCCTACAGACACCATAACCTGTGTCTTGGGGTCGTAATCCAGGTCAAATCTGCGCTTCATATATTTGGCAATCTCTGTGCGCAGCTCCATGAGGCCAGCATTAGCCGTGTAATGGGTGTGTCCCTTCTCCAGGGAAAGAATGCCCGCCTCCCTGATGTGCCAGGGTGTGACAAAATCCGGCTCTCCTACGCCCAAAGACACCACATCCTCCATGGTGGATGCAATGTCAAAGAACCTGCGAATGCCGGAAGGGGGTATGTTTACCACCGTGCTATTAAGTGTTTTTTCGATGTTAAAGGACATATTACAGTACCACCTGTCTGTCATCCAGGTTGGCCTTATCGTACACTATGCCGTTCTCCTTGTACTTGCGCAGGATAAAGCAGGTGTTCTGGCTGACTACAAAATCCATAGGTGCAATGCGCTCTGCTGCAAAAAGGGCAACCTCCTTCATGGTGGAGCCCTCCACCTCTACCAGAATGTCGTACGCTCCGCTCATAAGGTATACACTGCGAACCTGTGAGTACTGCCACATGCGCTCGGCAATACGGTCAAAGCCCTCTCCGTACTGGGGAGTAACCTTTAGCTCTATGAGGGCAACTACTCTCTCCTCACCGGCCTTGTCCCAGTTGATCATAGTGTGGTTTCCCACGATAACGCCCTCTTGCTGCAGCTGCTTAACAGTCGCGTCAACCTCCGCCTCAGACATACCTGTAAGCACCGCCATCTGGGCGTTGGTAAGATTCTCATCTCTGGCAATAATGTTGAGAAGTTCCAGCTTTTTGTCCTTGGTTTGCATTTTCGCGACCTCCATTGCTATTTCATATATTCGGTAAGTTGTTTTTCAGTAATGCTTCCTACTGCTGACACTGCGAACTCCGGAGAGGACAGGTAGCGACGCAATACGTCATTGACCCTGTCTGTGTCCAGTTTGTCCACCATGTCGATAAGCTGATCCAGAGGCTTAATCTCATTGTAGAGAATGAGATTCTTGCCCAGGCTGTTCATCCTGGAGCCACTGCTCTCAGCAGACAGCACCAATGTTCCCTTCATCTGCTGGCGGAGATTGTCCAACTGCTGGCTATCTATACCCTGGCGGGCTGTATTCTCCAACTGCTGACGCACCACGCTGATAAACTCCTGCGCCTTGTCCGGGTTCATTGCTCCGTACACCGCCGTCATACCGTTGTTTTTGTAGGACGACACATATGTGTAGGTGCTGTAAACCAGGCCTCGCTTCTCCCTGAGCTCCTGGAACAACTGGGAACTCATGCCTCCGCCCAGGTAGGTGCTGATGGCCGCCATGGCCACGCTGTCCTGCTCCTCCTCGGGGGTTGGGCTGGGGAATGCCATGCACATGTGCAGCTGCTCGATGTCCTTGTGGCGCAGATACAGTCCCGGGTGAAACTTAGCCCCTTTGTAGTCAGTATGAGAGCCTGTGCCCCTCTGCCAGTTGCCGAAATACTTCTGTATAACGGCCAGCAGGTCCTCCTCCACAAAGTTACCCACCACAGAAATGCAGGTGTTGTCGGGAGTATAATATCGTTTAGTATATTCCTTGAATGCCGCCCTGTCTATGGTTTTAAGGGATTCTGCCGTTCCCAAGATAGGCAGGCCCAATGTGGAATCGCTGTATGTTCCCTGGGCCAACGCCTCATGAACCAGGTCATCCGGAGTATCCTCGTCCATACTGATTTCCTCCAGCACCACATTGCGCTCCATCTCGATGTCCTTGCTGTCAAAGCGGGAATGAAGCACCATGTCAGACAGCACCTCCACCGCAGTCTCCAAACTGGTGTCCAGAGTCTTGGTGAAATAGCAGGTAAGTTCCTTGCCTGTAAAGGCATTGATCTGGCCGCCAATGTTTTCAATGCATTCTGCCAGTTCCCTGGCTGACCTGCTCTCAGTTCCCTTAAACAGCATATGCTCCGTAAAATGGGAAATTCCATTGGGAGCGCTGTAATTGTCTGTATAAAGGGAAGTTCCGCTGCGAAGCAACACAGCGGAACTCTCATTACGGGAGCCCGTGCCGACCCACACGCCCACAGTTACTGACCGCAGCCTGGGCATGTGTTCCCACACGATTCTCAATCCGTTACTTAATTCTTTTTGACCGTAGATTTCTCTCTCGAACAAATTACTTGAGACAATCCTTTCTCGACAGGTTCAGTCTGCCCTTTTCGTCGATCTCCATGAGCTTAACTGTCATTTCGTCGCCAACCTTGCAGACATCCTCAACCTTGTCAACTCTCTTCTTGTCCAACTTGGAAATGTGTACCAATCCCTCAACGCCGGGCAGAATCTCAACAAATGCACCAAATGTCATAAGACGTGTTACCTTGCCTGTGAAAACAGTGCCAACCTCGATATCTCCGATAATACCTCTGATAATCTGCTTGGCCTTCTCACCAGCTGCCTGATCGATATATGCGATGCTGATGTTGCCGTCGTCATCAATATCAATCTTAACGCCTGTCTCAGAAATAATCTTGTTGATAGTCTTTCCACCGGAACCGATAACCTCACGAATCTTGTCGGGGTCTATCTTCATCTGCATAATCTTGGGAGCGTAGGGAGACAGCTCCTTGCGAGGCTCGGGAATAGTTGCCAGGATTACGTTGTCGATGATGTGCTCGCGGCCCTTCTTGGTCATGGCAAATGCCTGCTCGATAATCTCGTAGGACAGACCCTGAACCTTGATATCAACCTGGATAGCTGTGATACCTGTCTTGGTACCTGCAACCTTGAAGTCCATGTCGCCGAAGAAGTCCTCGATACCCTGGATGTCCATGAAGGTGATGAACTTGTTCTCATCCTCTTCGTCCACCAGCAGACCACAGGAAATACCTGCAACGGGTTCCTTGATCGGAACACCTGCGTCCATGAGTGCCAGAGTGCTGGCGCAAACGCTGCCCTGAGATGTGGATCCGTTGGACATAAGAACCTCGGAAACCAGTCTCAATGCGTAGGGGAACTCTTCTGCAGAGGGAATTACGGGAACCAGAGATCTCTCTGCCAGTGCACCGTGACCAATCTCTCTACGTCCGGGGCTTCTGGGGGCCTTAGCCTCACCTACAGAATAACCGGGCATGTTGTAGTGGTGAATATATCTCTTGGTCTCCTCAAGGTCGATACCGTCAAGCTTCTGAATATCGCCAAGGGATCCCAGTGTAAGTGTTGTCAGAACCTGTGTCTGTCCTCTCTGGAACAAACCGGAACCGTGAACTCTGGGCAGCAGGCCAACATCTGCAGAAAGTGCTCTGATCTGGTCGAGGGCTCTGCCGTCAACTCTGCGGTGCTCCTTCATCAGGTACTCGCGAACTACAAACTTCTCCAGCTTGTACATTGCCTCGCCCATGTATGATGTGTCCTCATCGGGATTCTGCTCAAGGATAGCTGCCTTGATCTCCTCTGTCAGGTTGGCAATTGCAACGTCTCTGTCCTGCTTGTCTACAGCCAGAACAGCCTGTCTCATCTTGTCATAGCCAAGAGTCTTAACCTTCTCCCATACGTCATGGTCAAGGACAACAGGTGTGTACTGGAACTTGGGCTTGCCAATCTCGTCTACGATGCTCTGGATAAATTCGCACAGTTCCTTGATAGTCTTGTGACCCTCCTTAATGGCATCCAGCATAACCTCGTCAGAAACTCTGTCTGCGCCGGCCTCGATCATAACAATCTTGTCCTTGGAACCTGCGAGAGTTACATACATCTGGCTGGCCTCTCTCTCAGCAGCGTTGGGGTTAACGACAACCTTGCCGTCTACCAAACCCAATACGATACCTGCGATAGGTCCGTTGAATGGAATGTCTGAGATGCAAACTGCGATGGAGGAACCGATCAGAGCGGCAACCTCGGGGGAGCAGTCCTGATCAACAGACATAACTGTGTTGATAATGCATACGTCATTGCGCAGATCCTTGGGGAACAGAGGTCTCATAGGTCTGTCAATAACGCGGGATGTGAGGATAGCCTTCTCTGTAGGACGGCCCTCTCTCTTAATGAAACCTCCGGGAATCTTACCTACGGAATAGAGCTTCTCCTCAAACTCTACGCTGAGCGGGAAAAAATCAATTCCATCGCGGGGCTTGGCAGATGCAGTAGCAGTGGACATAACAACTGTGTCACCGTATCTGACCATACAAGCACCATTGGCCAACTGTGCGAGAACGCCTGTCTCAATAACCAGGGGTCTGCCGGCCAGTACCGTTTCAAATACCTTCTTCATATTATTCCTTTCCCTCATCCTCTTCCGTAGTGCGTAGATTCCGATGCAGAACTGCTGTGGCTCTGTAGCGCAATCTACCTACTACGCGGGACGAGCACTGCCCATGGCAGTGTAAATATTATTATTTGAAAACGCCGAATGTATTCAAAATCTCTATGAAAACACCTGCGGAATTCACCCTAAACAGAAAAATAAGGAAGGGACTGTCGTCCCCTCCTCCGTTGGCGAAAGGTTTACTTTCTAATACCGAGCTGCTTGCAAAGCTCTCTGTACTTCTCGATGTCCTGCTTAGCAAGATAGTCAAGAAGACCTCTGCGCTGACCTACCATCATGAGCAATCCTCTGCGGGAGTGATTGTCGTGGGGGTTAGCCTTAAGGTGGTTGTTGAGGTGGTTGATACGCTCTGTCAGAATAGCAACCTGTACCTCAGGGGAGCCTGTGTCGCCCTCATGTCTGGCATATGTGTCGATAATGCCCTGCTTCTTCTCCTTTGTCATAAATACCTCCAAAGTAATACCTAATACGAAGTGGTCGTCCAAGGAGTGATGATGCGAAAATGTGCTCACATGCACACGGCACCATCGGGCGATACACTGCGTACTGGCGCAATCTAGTGCATTCTATCACAGTGATTATCCAAAAGCAACCACTATTTGTTTGCATTCAAGTTGGCATTCAGGAAGTTCCGGTATTCCTCTACAACCTCAGTGGGCGCAACAATTTTGGCTCCGCCCTCAAAGGATGCCACCCATCCGTAGAACTGTCCGCAAACTGCCACCCGCTGTGTCCACTTGAATCGTCCCTCTCCGTAGGGTAAGGGAGTATGATCTCTGCCAAACCTATCAAACACTGCGTTAACCAGTCGATTGTCGAATACCATGGTTACATCGTACTCTTCTCCGTCAAACATGTTAAAGTGTCTGTTGCTATACTGTTCAAGGTCCAGTTTGTCCTCGGGGATTGCCGTAGCATCTGTCTCCTCAACTCTGCAGGATGTCATGCGGTCCAGGCGGAAATGCTTGATCTTACCTGCATCCTCATCCCAAGCCACCAGGTAGTAGTTGTCATCCAGAATGTTTAACAGCGGCGTTACCATGTATCTCTTTCCATCATGGATATGTTGCAGTCGCCCTTCCATATCGTATTTGTTGTAAAGAAAAGAGAGTTGTTTTCCCTGGGTAATAGCCTTTGCTATTTCGTCCAGGATTATGAATATATTCTCGTTTTGTGACCTGCTGCGAGAGGGCACGTACAGAGAACGTTTCAGCTCCTTTGCCTCGTACTTGCTGCAGAGTCCGCTGAGCTTAGAGAGCAACATGTCCACCTTTTTGTCAGTCAGGTATCCCGATGCAGCAACCGTGTCTGCCAACATCTTAAGTTCCGGCAATTCAAACTCCCTGCCGGCCACATGATAGGTGGTTATGTTGCCATCTCTGTTCTTGACTATATCCAGCATGTCTGATTCCATCAGCAGATTCAGATCATCGTATATGCTTTTGCGCTCCGCAGAAACACCTAGCGAGGCCAGATGAGCGATAATATCCTTTACTGTCACAGGATGGTTATCGTCGGTATACTCCTCCAAATACCTCTTAACATATAGCAATTTGAGCTTTTGATTTTCAGACTTAGGCATAATTCACCTCCGAAAATGTGTCCCAATTATTGTACTACCATTTTCGATGTAGGGTCAATCCTGCCTATGACCCAGCAATTCTCCTGCACAGGTAGCCCCTATAACCATGACAATTCCAAGCAGCGACAGCAGAGTCAATGGTTCGCTTTGCAACAGCACCGATAGAATTACTGCTACAATTGGATCTATGTAGCTCAGTATAGCCACAGTTCGGGAAGGCAGCCCCTCTATACTTCCAAAATACAGCCAGTAGGCTATTCCTGTATGCACCACACCTACCAACAACAGCAACAATGCGCTCTGACCCAACTCTCCTGCAGTGGGGAATCCCTCGGCTATCAGAACGTAGGGCAGCATGGCTATTGCGGAAAATCCAAGCTGCAATATGGTTCTGTCTTCCGGTGAAACGCCGTGGATTCTCTTGTTTATAACGATAATAAACGCATACATAAGGGCTGCAGCCAGTCCATAGAGTATTCCACGAATTCCTGCGATACCCGTCTCCAGTACACCCGACACCAGAACCATACCCAACAGGGCTACCAGGGCGCAAAATCCCTGCATTGGTGTAATTTTCTCCCTGAGCAGCAGCGGAGACAGTATAAGCACAATGACCGGAGCCATGTAGTAGCACATGGTGGCAACGGATATAGATGTATATTGGTATGCCTCGAACAGACACATCCAATTGCTGCCCAGCAGCACTCCTGACAGAATTAACAGGAATAGGTTACTGCCCACATTCTGAAATTTAACTGGTTTACGAACCACAGCACGGGCCACTAACAGGAACAAAGCTCCCACCACGCCTCGAGCCAAAGAGACCATGCCGGAGGCCAGACCTATGTGCCTGCGGGCAAGGCCTATTGTGCCGAAAATGGTCATGGCGGCTATTTGTTTTGACTTGTTGGTATTGCTGTTGTCCACAGCCCCTCCTGTGTCCGTTTTGCTGCACCCCAAGGTGCAAAAACCCTTGTGGGGCCTTGATTTTGCCGGTTTTTATTCTTCTGATGCGCGTTGTCGTCTTATCTCAGTTGCAACACGTGACGACGTTTTTGTACCCTAAAGTTAACTCGAGTACAATAATTCTTAGACCCTGTACTATTCCGTCACTTTTCTACCCTGGCGCAAGCGCTCTATCAGCATCAATATAAGTGGAATTGCCACAATCTGCAGAATTATTCCGGGGATTGCGTTTGTAAATGCCCCTGCAACAAAAGCAGACAGTGCGAAGGTTCCTCCGCTGAGGCCTACGCACAGGAACATAGCTCCTCCCCATACGATCCTGCCTATCACCATGGCCGTCAGCAAACTGATCCACAGGTTGATCTTCCGTCTGGGCAGTCTGCGGTACATCAGGCCCGCAACTGCTCCGTAGGTCGCCAGCTCCAATGCCATACATACCGCCGTAGGAAACAGAGGCGGCATAATCAGTATGAGAGACCTGGTTATAGGGGCCATCAGTCCCACCGCCAGACCCCATTTCCATCCACAGACAAAACCGCACAACAGCACGGGTATATGCATGGGACACAACATAGATCCAATCTCGGGAATTTGTCCTGTCAAAAAGGGCAAAACATATGCCAGAGCCAAAAACAAGGCAGAAAAAACCATTTGCCAGACCCTATTTTTATTGTTATTAACTGTCGTCATGGGAATCACCTGAACAAATCGTACCATTTGCCCATTATTTCCTCGGGCAAATACTTGTAGGACTGGGCCTTGGCATTGGCACCCAGTCTCTTGAGCCTATCTCTGTCCTGAAGCAGGGACACAATAGTCTCCGCCATAGCGTCCATATCTCTATTCTCAATGAGATATCCGTTTTCGTCGTTTGTAATGATGGCCTCAGGGCCTACAGGCACGTCAAAGGAGATCAAAGGTAGTCCCACGGAGGATGCCTCCAACAAGACCATAGGAAAACACTCCGTATGAGAGGTCATAACGTACAAGTCCGAATCAAGCATGTACTGCTCCACCTGTTCCTTGGATACCATGCCGGTAATCTTGACCCTGCCCTCCAGGTTTAGTTCCCGCACCAGTTGCTCCAATCGATCCTGTTCATCTCCTCCGCCAACGATGGTGAGAGTGGCATCTGACAGCTGTGCGGCTACCTTAGAAAACACCCTAATAAGGTGGTCAAAGGCCTTGACTGGGTGCAGCCTGCCTACAGCCACCAGGTTATTGCCCTTTAGCTCTGCTGTAGCCTGGGGCACCCCCTCCAATATGTTGGGGATTTCCACCAGTTTGATTTTCGCGTTGTCCCTCTGCCAGACGGAGTGGTTGGCCATAGCGCCGCGGCAAAGCACAACCAGGTAGTCCAGGTTGCGGAAGGCCCTCTTGAGTTGGGCAACGTATTTGTCCGAGTCGTCGTGAAGGTGCTCCTGGGTCAGTGTCACCACATTGCGGGGAGCGTATTTGGATAATTGCTCTGCAAAATCTATCCTGGTGGACAGCACATAGTCGCTGTCTAGTCTGCGTATGGCCTTGGCCATAAGTCTGCGCTTTAGATACAGGATGCGCACTGCCTTGACAGCCTCTCTAATCAACCTGAATATATATCTGTCCCTCAGTGCCTGCCTAAATCCATCTCTGTTGGGAGCATCGTCTATAAGGTATGTAATCTCCACCTGTGGATCAACAGGGTATGCAGGGGCGGAATTCATGCTGTAGACTGATATTATGTTGACCTTGTACCTGCTGGCAAGATTGTTTGCCAAGGTAATAGTCTGTTTTTCAATCCCACCGTGTTGCAAATGCAGCATGAGGATGGCAATTTTCTTCATGGGATACTCCCCTGTGTTCAATGTATTTGTTAATTAGTTCGAATCAAGTATAAAATATTCAGCCCGCCATTTCAACGCATTTTTCAACACAAAAACAGAGCCTGCTTATTGCAGGCTCTGCGCATTTTTTGCCCAAATCGTTCTAGACAAATGACAAGTATTTGTTGGTATACTCCGCGTATTTTTCTCTGTAGAATGCGCTGTCGCTTCTCAGCACCTTCAGTGACTCGTGGAGGTTCATGTTCTGCTCCTTGGAGTCCATTACACAGGCCGCGATATTGGAACAGTGGTCCGAAACTCTCTCCATATTGGTAATCAAGTCACTCCAAACAAAGCCCGCCTCAATTCCACAATCTCCCACACGCAGGCGATCGATATGTCTGCTGCGGAGGAGCTTCTTCATCCTGTCGATAACCTGCTCAAGAGGCTCAATAAGGTTTGCCTGTTCTGAGTTGTCCTCGACAAAAGCCCCATATGCCAGGGATACAATTTCGGCGGTGGCAGCCGAGAGAGAGTCCATCTCCACTTTTGCACTATCGGAGAATATGATACCCTTTTCCCTCATCTCCTCTGCGGATTCCAGTATGTTTACCGCATGGTCAGAAATTCGTTCAAAATCTCCTATTGCCTTCAGTATCATTGATGCAGTTGCTCCCTCTATTTCGTTGAGCTGCTTGGTGCTGATTTTGACAAGGTAGCTACCGATAATATCCTCGTAGTGGTCCGTCTTTCCCTCACACTCCCTAACCTCCTTGGCTTTGGCCTTGTCGTAACTGGCCAGGCACTCAAGGCTGGCCTTCAGCGCATCAGTGGCTACCTTGGCCATGTCAAATGTAAGGTTATGGGCACATTCCAATGCGATGGCAGGTGTTGCCAAAAGTCTATCGTCAAGCTCGGAGATCCTCTCAGGAAGCTTGGCATCCGGGACCAATCTGTACGCCAGTTTCTCAAGGATACCTGACATAGGCAACAGCAACAAAGTACAAGCAATATTGAAGACTGAGTGGGCTGTAGCAATGCCTGCAAAGGTTGCGTCGTCGTTAAGCAAAGCCGGCGCAAAAAGTGCATTGGACAGAGAGAATATACCCAGACAAACCGCTGTTCCTATTACGTTAAAAGACAGGTGAACAAGGGCTGCTCTCTTGGCATTTTTAGTAGTACCTACAGAGGAAATCATGGCGGTAACACATGTACCGATGTTCTGTCCCATGATAATCGGAATTGCAGCGCCGTATGAAACCGCTCCTGTAGCCGCCAAAGCCTGCAGTATACCTACGGAGGCTGAGCTGGACTGAATGATAGCTGTCAGCAACGCTCCTGCAATTACACCCAAAATTGGGTTTTTAAACATGATGAACAAATCGCGGAAAGCCTGAATTTCGCCGAGTCCTGAAACGGCTCCGGTCATAGTCTCCATACCGAACATCAGTGTGGCAAATCCAAGGAGAACCATACCGATATCCTTTCTCTTGTTGCCCTTGGTGAACATGTAGAGAATAATGCCAATCAGTGCCAGTACAGGTGTAAAGGACGAGGGTTTCAGCAACTTAAGGAATGTACTGCTGCCGGAAATGCCGCTCAAACTCAGTATCCATGCTGTGATGGTTGTCCCGATATTGGCTCCCATAATTACATGGATGGCTTGCTTTAAGCTCATAAGTCGCGAGTTAACAAAACCTACAACCATAACTGTTGTTGCGGACGAACTTTGGATGACAGCGGTAACTCCCATACCAGTAAGTAAACCTGCAAACCTACTGGTCGTAAGTTTGCCGATCATTGTTTCAAGTTTTCCTCCGGCACTTCTCTCCAAAGCACCGCCCATAAGGTTCATGCCAAAAAGAAACAGACACAATCCACCTATGAGTGTGAGTACGTCAAAAATACTCATATGGCATCCTCGCTTTTCTTACAAATTCGCTCATGCAAATACATAATAACATTATTGTCACAATTGCAAAATCCCCTCATTGTAAAAACTCCGCGAAAAACCTGAGCCAACTTTGTGGAAAATAAACCATCTGTAGATTTGTTGACAATTACCTTTTCGCATAACTCTCGTGTTTCTGGAAAAGATATCCTTAGAAAGTGAGGTGTACTCTATGTTTAAACACGAAAAGATGCTATTTCACCCTGTCGCTGTAGAACGACCCAATCCCCAGTATGCAGCACTGCTGCAGGAACAGCTGGGCGGCGCCAATGGCGAATTAAAGGCCGCTATGCAGTATATGTCTCAAAGCTTCCGAATCAAGGACCCCGAGATCAAGGACCTGTTTCTGGACATTGCTGCCGAAGAGCTGGGACACATGGAGGTGATTGCACAGACAATCAATTTGCTCAACGGTCACGATGTAGGCGCCGGTTCAGTTCCGGCGGGAGAAATCCAGTCTCATGTGCTATTGGGGCTAAATCCCGGTCTGATTAACGCCTCTGGCTACTCTTGGACTGGGGACTATGTAACAGTGACTGGCGACCTGTGCGCTGACCTTCTCAGCAATATTGCTTCGGAGCAGAGGGCAAAGGTAGTTTATGAGTATCTGTATCGCCAGATCGATGACAAAAAGGTTAAGGAGACCATCGATTTTCTCCTGAACCGTGAAGAAGCCCACAACGCAATGTTCCGAGAGGCGTTTAACAAGGTCCAGGATTGTGGCTCCAATCGAGATTTTGGCACGACTAAGGCAGCTAAGATGTATTTCAGCATGTCTGAGCCCAGCCCTGCTGACAGCCAATTCCCCAATACAGAGGTCACACCGCCATCCTTTGAGTAAGACAGGCATTACACGTAATCACGCATCTTGGGAGATGTCATACCAGCGCTAAGATATAGGAAAAGAAGGGGGTGTAAAATACACTCCCTTCTTCATTGTCCTTGTCAGATTAGATGTATGAAATTATTGCTGTGTCTTTATACGAATATCACCTGTGTCAGTGGTAATTTCACATCTGCCACCGGCAACTGTTTTGGGGACATCGACTCTGCCTGTATCTGTCTCGACAATAAACACCTTCTCAGAAAGCAAAGTGCCTGTAACATCGCCCGTACCGGTTTTGACGAAAACTTCAGCGGCATCTGCTCCGTCGAACTTCACATTGCCCGTACTTCTTTCTATCGATAACTTTTCTGCGGCTATAACATTTTCCAAAGAAATATCGCCCGTACTTCCCCTTGATATAAAGCTTCTGCAGGCAATATGGGTCAGATAGGCTTTGCCCGTGGAAACAGCAATCGTAACATCACCCTCGCAGTTCACTCCCGAAACAGTCACTTTGCCTGTTGAAACGGAAAGGTCAAGGGCTCCTGCAGATATGTTTTCAACACAAATATTTCCTGTACTTGTTTTAATTTTAACGGCATCCGAAACAGAAGCATAGCTCGTTACATTGCCTGTGCTTCCCGAAATATCAATACCCTTGAATTTGAATTCTTTTGGTATTTCCACATCGCCCGTGCTTGACTTTACCAAAAGAGCGCCGTATTCCCCCTGCGGAATATATACGGTTATTTTTGGCGTGCCGAAATTTATGCCGATATGATCATACCATTTTCCCGTATCGACAACCTCAATCACAAGTGTACCGTCATTTACAGTGACCAAATGTTTCATATTTTTCTGCTCGTGGCAAACAACGGAGGTTTTCGAATCTTCAGAAGCCACAAACACAATATCGGCAGTATCGGTTATAATCGATATGTCCTTATATTTTTCCTTAACCTCATACTCGTTCGTTTCATACTCGGCCGTTGACAGTTTGGTGAAATCCCATTTAAGTGTAGCCATTACTCCCACAAAAACGGCACATCCAATCAGCACAAGAGAAGTTGCTATAACAAGCCATATTTTCGTCCGTTTACTCATTACGCTTCCTCCTTTTTGACAAAACAATTTTTTGTCCATATTGCCATTTTCTTTGTGAGTATCAAGATA
>JAFVXO010000030.1 GCA_017501105.1 Clostridia bacterium
CCTGTTCATTACCATTGTGAGCCGTGACCGCAGGCGCTGGAAGTCCAACTAAGGGAGGTGCCGGCTATGAAGAACCCTACAAACAAGACAACCAACACCACCAAGGTGGCCCGCAGGACCGCTCGTATGCGAAACCTCCGCCAGGGCACCGGCTATATTGTAATAATCGCAGCTGTTGTGGCTATCGCCGTGGTGCTCAACGTATTTATTGGCCTGCTGGACATCAATTTCGACATGACCTCCAACGACCTGTACTCCCTGAGCGATGACAACAAGGCATTCCTGGACCAGGTTAAGGATACAAACATCGAGATCTACGGACTCTTTGGCGTGAACAACCTGCCCAGCTCCGACTACAACTTGATTATGCAGTTGCTGGAGGACTACACCTCCAACTACAAGAACATTACCGTAACCTACGTGGACCCCGACAAGAATCCTGAGTTGATGAGCAAGCTGGATCCTGCAGGTACTCTGGATAAGCAGGTAGGAGACTTTATCGTTATTAACTCCGACGGCAAGGACGCAGACGGCTCATACTATTCCGCCAAGAAGAAGATGGTCAAGGCCAATGCCCTGTTTTACCAGGATGCCGACGTTACAGGCGTTGTATACAACTATTCCATGAAGGCTGAGAATGCCATCAGCGGAGCTATCAACTACGTCGCATCCGACACTACACCTACTATCTACTACCTCACAGGTCACCAGGAGTCCGATTTTAAGGCCAACTTCTCCTTCATGGTAGAGCAGCTGGACTACTCAAACTATGCCGTAGAGATGCTGGACCTGTTGTCTGTCAACCAGGTGCCTGAGGATGCGGCAGCAGTTATGATCATTAACCCCAAGGCAGACATTTCCACAGACGAGAAGGTCAAGCTGACGGAGTACCTGAGCTCAGAGGACGGCAACCTGATTGTATTCTGCGAGGCAGACGACGAGGGAGAGAAGTTCAATAACCTGCAGAGCGTATTGGCAACATACAATGTATCTATGAACAACGATATTGTAGCTGAGGCTTCCAAGTACGTTGTCAGCAGCGCAGGCAGTTCCTATGTATTCAAGATTTCGCCCAATCGGGACGACGCAATACTTACTGCCAGCAACATGAACGAGTATCAGCTGATTATGGGCTATGGCCGCAGTATCAGATATCTGAGCAACTATAACCAGTCCTTGACACAGTACAATCTGATGTCCACATCTGGTTCTGCCTCCTCTGTTGCAATGGACGAGAACGCAGATGGAAATCTTGGTTCCATGATGATGGGTACAGCGGTATCCTCCACCAACGGATCCAAGATTGCAGTGTTCGGCAGCAGCACATTTATCGCAGATTCCATCTACAGCAATTACATGGTGAACTGGATGGCAGGCGCTGTTGTGTTCAAGAGCGTTGTGGAGTGGATGGTTCCCGTTGAGAACACCATTTACATCCAGGCAAAGGTTATCCACACAGACAACAACCTGACGATAACCACAACAGACGTTGTGCTCATCGGCATTGTGTGCATTATTATCGTTCCCATAGCAGTCAACGGCGTTGGCGTATTTGTTTGGTTGAAGAGGAGACATATGTAATGAGCAAAGGAACCAAGACTCTCATTATCGTTGTGACTTTGGCCGTAGTGTTGGCAGGTGCCGTGTTTGGAGGCAAGGCCCTGGTGGACTACATCTACTCGATTCGCAACCCCGACATTACTACAGAGCCTGACACATCCAAGGAACTGATCAATGTAAATGCCAGAAAGATGAAGAAGCTATCTGTGGAAAATTCCTATGGTCTGTTTGAGTTCGAGGATACGGACAACGGATGGGTTATGACTTCCCACGACCATGCTACAGACCAGGGCATTGTAGAAACATATGTTATGCTGGCCTCGTACATTAAGGCAGCCAAGTTGGTAGCGGAGAACGTTTCCGACAAGGCCGTGTACGAGATGAACAGCCCTATAAGGGTTACCGTCACCATGGAGGACAGTCAGGAGACTATCCTGATCGGAGGACTTACTCCCACAAATGAGACCTTCTATGTCATGAAAGAGGGAGACAACGCAGTATATACCTTGGGCCCCAGCATCTATATGGCAGATCCTCTGACCTTTGGCAGCTATTTTGCAATGAATATCCTGTCCCTGGTTATCGACAGGGACTACTTCCCGGATATGGACTACAACTTCCTGCACTTCGAGAGGGACAATGAGGTTGTTATCGAGACATCCAAGAACCAGGACCTGACCTGGACCATGACTGCACCTATTAATATCCAGACAGAGGCTACCAGCCTTTCTGTTATCTTCGTCTCCATGAAGGACTGCCAGATTGTGCAGTATATCGGCGGAGGGCTGGATGACGAGACTTTGGAGCAGTACGGACTGGTTAATCCCAAGTACGTTATCCACTACACCTGCGACAGCGGCACTGAGAGGACAGTTTGGTTTGGCAACGACTCCTCCTCGGCCTGTATTTACGCCATGGACAAGGAAACGGGCGAGGTTGTAACACTCGACAAGAGCGACCTGGAGTTCCTGGACAACAAGGCAGTAGACCTGGTTGCTTACGTTATCTACGCGGAGAGCGTCAACGACCATTCCAAGGTTACGGCCACATTTGCCGGAGGCTCAAAGGTGCTGGATTTGATCTACGAAAACGACACAGTAACCTCATTGCTCAATGGCACAGCTGTCACCAGCACACAGGTTTCCGAATTCTACTCAGGCCTGCTGTCTGCACTGCAGCCCGAGGATATTGAGACGGGCGTAACGCCTGAGGGCCAGGCTGCACTGACCATTACCTTTGAGAAGAAGGATGGCACAGTAACTGAGTTCTCCTTTATCCCCAAGGTCAGCGCCGAAGACGGCAAGGTATATCAGTACTACCTGCTGGAGAACGACGAATACACCGGCATTTTAGTTGGTTTCAAGGGCGTGGATGCAGTAACAGCAAACACTGCCGTGTCCCAGTGAGATTCGCCTGAAGAGTTAACATATACTCTGACAAAAAACCTTGACAATCAGCATCTCTGTAGTAAAATAACAGGAGTCTTTAAGGGCGGTACAGCGATACCGACAAGGCACACTTGAATAGACCTGAGATGCCAAGGCATAGCCCGGCACATATCCATACGTCTTCCAGAGAGTCTTGCGGTTTCGCGGGACTCTTTTTTTGTGTTCATAGGGTTCGGAGGGTTGTCGCCTGGGGACGGATAGTATAATATGATTCTCAACAGGAGATACATATGAAGGAAGCGTTGTACAACCTCAGAGATTACACCGGAGAACAAGGTTCGCAGGTATCAGTGTTTGTAGTTGACGGCATGGCCAAGCGCATTGCCGATCCAACAACCATTTCTGAGGATCATAAGCAGTACAATTTAATTGATGGAGTTGTTTTACCCGGTTTTGCAGATGTTCACGTACACCTGCGGGAGCCGGGTTTTTCTTATAAAGAGGACATGGAGACCGGAACCCTGGCTGCAGCCCACGGAGGATATACTGACGTGTGCGCTATGCCCAACCTGAACCCGGTGCCGGACAGCATTCCGCACCTGCAGGTTCAGCAGAGGGAGATCGACAGCCATGCATCCATCCATGTGTACCCCTACGGGGCTATTACCGTGGGACAGCAGGGGCAAGAGCTGGCAGACCTTGAGGGGCTGGCAGCCGCCGAGGCCATAGCCTTTTCCGACGATGGAAGGGGAGTTCAGGACCGGGAGGTCATGCGGCAGGCTATGCTAAGAGCCAAGGCCCTGGGCAAATTGATTGTAGCCCACTGCGAGGACAACTCGCTGCTCCGAGGCGGATACATACATGACGGCGAATATGCCAGGCTCAATGGACACAAGGGTATCTGCAGCGAGAGCGAATGGGGCCCCATTGCCAGAGATCTGGACCTGGTGAGAGAGACAGGCTGTAGCTACCACGTATGCCACATTTCCTGCAAGGAGAGCGTAGAGCTCATTCGTAGGGCCAAGGCAGAGGGCCTGGATGTCACCTGCGAGACGGCTCCCCACTACCTGATATTCAGCGACATGGACCTGAGGGATGAGGGACGGTTCAAAATGAACCCGCCCATTCGCAGCGAGGAGGATCGTCAGGCACTGATTGCAGGTATTGTGGACGGCACCATCGACATGATTGCCACAGACCATGCACCTCATAGCGCCGAGGAGAAGAGCCGAGGTCTGGAGGGTAGCCTCAACGGCATCGTAGGTCTGGAAACAGCCTTCCCAGTGCTATACACCAGACTGGTTCGAGAGGGGATCATCACCCTGGACAGACTGGTGGAGCTCATGGCCACAGCTCCAAGGCGCAGGTTTGGCATACCGGCAGGGGCTGAGGACTACACGGTGTTCGACCTGGGTTGCCAATATACTATTGATTCAGCTGATTTCTTTTCCAAAGGGCGCAGCACCCCCTTTGAAGGAGTTAAAGTTTATGGAAGGTGCGCAATGACAGTTTGTGGAGGTTTAGCAGTATGGCAAGAGCTTACGACAGAGTCCTGATTTTGGAGGACGGACACAGATACCCCGGCTACGGCTTCGGCAGCAAGGAAACCAGGGTTTTTGAGTTGGTTTTCAACACAGCTATGGCGGGATACCAGGAATTGATTTCCGACCCGGGATACATGGATCAGGCAGTGGTTATGACATATCCCCTTATCGGCAATTACGGAATTACCGCCGAGGATTACGAGACAAGGTTCCCCACCATCAGCGGTCTGGTGGTCAGCGAGTACAACGACATTCCTTCAAACTTCCGCTGCACTCAGACACTTTCCGAGATTATGTGCGACTACAACATTCCCGGCATCGAGGGTCTGGACACCAGAGAGCTGACCAGACATATCAGGGACAACGGCACATGCAGAGCAGTTATTGCAGACATTAGCATGACCACCGAGGAGGGACAGGAGCTAATCGCATCCACACCCGTTCCTCACGACACTGTCAGCAGAGTCAGCTGCCGCAAGAAGTGGCACTCCAGAATACCCAACCACAAGTACAACGTGGTAGCAGTTGACTGCGGCATCAAACTCAGCATCGTACGCATCCTCAACGGCCTGGGTTGCAACGTCACAGTAGTGCCCTACAACACCACCGCTCAGGAAATTTTATCCATGAAGCCCAACGGCGTGATTATTTCTGACGGACCTGGAGACCCTAAGGATATCTCCTGCGTCATCGATATGATTAAGGAACTGCGTGGCAAGACTCCCGTTCTGGGAATCGGCATGGGCCTTCAGCTCGTGGGATTGGCATACGGCGGAGACGTTACCAAGCTCAAGGCAGGACATAGAGGTGTCAACTACCCCGTTAAGAACCTGCAAAATGGCAAGGTTATCATTACCTCTCAGGACCACGGTTATGCGCTGGATGCAGCCACCTTGGAGGGAACAGGCCTTGATGTAACACACGTCAACATACTGGACAACACAGTTGAGGGAGTAGCAGCTCCCGCCGACAGGTTGGTTGCAGTACAGTATCGCCCCGAGGGAGCGCCCGGACCGCAGGACAACGACCTGCTGGCCAACTTTATCAAGACTATGGGGGAGGGTAAATAAATGCCTAAGAGAACGGATATTCACAAGATAATGGTTATTGGCTCCGGCCCGATCGTAATCGGACAGGCAGCCGAGTTTGACTACGCAGGAACACAGGCCTGCCTGGCTCTCAGAGAAGAGGGCTACGAGGTGGTATTGGTAAACTCCAACCCTGCTACAATTATGACCGACAAGACAATTGCCGACAAGATTTACATGGAGCCTCTGACCCTTGAGTACGTGGCCAAGATTATCAGATACGAGAGACCTGACGCCATCGTTCCCGGCATCGGTGGCCAGACCGGATTGAACCTGGCCATGCAATTGGAGCGCAAGGGCATTCTCAAGGAGTGCCAGGTGCAGCTGTTGGGCACACCTAGCGAGAGCATCGAGAGAGCCGAGGACCGTCAGCTGTTCAAGGATATGTGCGAGGCCATTGGCGAGCCTATCCTGCCCTCAATGACAGCAAACAGCATGGAGGAGGGCTTGGCAGCAGCCGAGGAAATCGGATACCCCGTAGTTCTGCGTCCCGCATTCACATTGGGCGGCACCGGCGGCGGATTTGCCGACAACGAGGAGGAGTTCAGAGAGCTTATGAAGAACGCCCTCCAGCTGTCTCCCGTACACCAGGTGTTGGTAGAGAAGAGCATCAAGGGCTTCAAGGAAATCGAATACGAGGTAATGCGCGACGGTAACGACACTGCAATTGCAATTTGTAATATGGAGAACGTGGACCCCGTTGGTATTCACACCGGCGACTCTATCGTTGTATGCCCCTGCCAGACCCTGACCAACAAGGAGGCAGGTCTGCTTCGCGACAGTGCACTTAAGATCATCCGCGAGCTCAAGATCGAGGGCGGCTGCAACGTACAGTTCGCACTGGATCCTCAGTCCTTTGACTACTACCTCATCGAGGTTAACCCCAGAGTTTCCCGTTCCTCCGCTCTGGCTTCCAAGGCCAGTGGCTACCCCATCGCAAGGGTAACAGCCAAGATTGCTGTAGGTATGACTCTGGACGAGATTCAGATTTCACATATTCCCGCCAGCTTTGAGCCCACATTGGACTACGTGGTTACCAAGATGCCCCGTTTCCCCTTTGATAAGTTCACTGACGCAAACAACAGCCTGTCCACTCAGATGAAGGCCACAGGCGAGAGCATGAGCATCGGCAGAACCTTCGAGGAGAGCTTGCTCAAGGCCATCCGCTCCCTGGAGATTGGCGTATACCACCTGCATATGAAGAAGTTCGATACCATGTCCACAGAGGATATGATGAAGTACATCAGAACTGCTACAGACGACAGAATCTACGCCATGGCAGAGCTTCTCAGGAGAGACGTGAACCCCGAGGATATTTCCGAGGCAACCATGATCGACATGTGGTTTGTAGTTAAGCTCCGCCACATTGTGGAACTGGAGAGATCTGGTGCAGCCCATCCCGGCGATCTGGAGACACTCCGAGAGCTCAAGCAGTACGGATTCTGTGACAGAGCTATTGGCGACCTGTGGAACATGACAGAGCTGGATATCTACAACCTGCGCAAGGATAACAAGATCCGTCCCTGCTACAAGACCATAGACACCTGCGCTGCAGAGTTTAAGTCGTATATCCCCTACTTCTACTCCACATACGCAGGAGAGAACGAGAGCGTAGTGTCCGACAGGAAGAAGATTATCGTTCTCGGATCCGGCCCCATCCGTATCGGACAGGGCGTCGAGTTCGACTACTCCACTGTACACGCTGTTATGACCATCAAGCAGCACGGCTACGAGGCCATCATTATCAATAACAACCCCGAGACAGTTTCCACCGACTACACCTGCTCAGATAAGCTGTACTTTGAGCCTCTGACGGTAGAGGATGTTATGAACATCGTAGATATGGAGAAGCCCATGGGAATTATTGCCTCCTTGGGAGGCCAGACAGCCATTAACCTGGCAGAGCCTCTCATGAAGCGCGGCGTCAAGATTATCGGCACAGACTGCGATGCCATCGAGCGCGCAGAGAACAGAGATTCATTTGAGAAGGTTCTTCACGAACTGGGAATTCCCCAGCCCAAGGGCAGAGCTGTTACCAAGATCGAGGACGGCGTTGCAGCAGCAGCGGAGATTGGCTACCCTGTATTGGTCAGACCTTCCTTCGTTCTGGGCGGCAGAGCCATGCAGATCGTTGCCAATGAGACTCAGCTGCGCCACTACCTGCAGACAGCTGTAGAAATCGACGCCGATAAGCCTGTACTGGTTGACAAGTACATCATCGGCAAGGAGGTAGAGGTAGATGCAGTCTGCGACGGTACAGACGTATTTGTGCCTGGAATTATGGAGCTGGTAGAGCGCACAGGCGTTCACTCCGGCGACTCCATCAGCGTATATCCCTCCTTCAGCATCAGCCAGAAGGTCAAGGACACCATCCTGGACTACACCAAGAGATTGGGTCTGGGCATCGGAATTGTGGGCCTCTACAACATCCAGTTCATCGTAGACAAGGCCGACAACGTATACGTAATCGAGATTAATCCTCGTTCCTCCAGAACAGTTCCCTTCCTGTCCAAGTCCACAGGATACTGCCTGGCAGATATCGGAACTCTGGCCATCCTGGGAGTTTCCCTCAAGGAGCAGGGCATTACAGAGATTTACCCCAAGGAGAAGGACCGCTGGTACATAAAGGTGCCTGCATTCTCCTTTGCAAAGCTCCGCGGATTGGATGCATACCTGTCCCCTGAGATGAAGTCCACAGGTGAGGCCATCGGCTACGACAAGACCATGACCCGCGCCCTGTACAAGGCTCTCCAGGCATCCGGAATGCAGGTTTCCAACTACGGAACAGTATTTGTAACCATCGCCGATGCAGACAAGGAGGAGGCATTGCCCCTCATCCGCAGATTCTACAATCTGGGATTCAACATTGAGGCTACATATGGCACAGCTAAGTTCCTCAGAGAAAACGGAATTCGCACCAGAGCCAAGAAGAAGCTCAGCGAAGAAAGCGACGAGATACTTAACTCAATTCGCCAGGGATATGTAAACTATGTAATCAACACCAGAGACTACAGCGCTCAGGCAGGCGGCATCAACGACGGCCACCAGATCAGACAGTGCGCAGTTGAGAATGGCGTAACTGTATTCACAGCACTGGATACTGTAAGAGTACTGCTGGACGTTCTGGAAGAGATAACCATGGAAGTTTCAACCATAATGTGAGGTAAAGATGAAACAGGGAATATTTACAATTGTACAGAATGAACTGTTGGCCCCATCCGTATATCGTATGGTGCTGCAGGGGGACACCACAGGATTTACAGCTCCGGGACAGTTTGCCGACATCAGCATTCCCGGCCTGTATCTCAGGCGCCCGATTTCTCTGTGCGATGTAACGGATGACAAGCTGACATTTATCTATAAGGTGGTGGGCGTAGGCACGGATGCCATGTCAACTATGGACCCCGGCCAGGAGCTGGACCTGCTGACAGGTCTGGGCAACGGCTTTGACATGAGCCGCAGCGGGGACAAGCCGGTGCTGATCGGCGGCGGCGTAGGCGTTCCGCCTATGTACTACCTGGCCAAGCAGCTGATTGCACAGGGCCGTCAGGTGTCAGTGATCCTGGGATTTAACACTGCAGATGAGGTTTTCTATAGCCAGGAGTTTGCAGACTTGGGAGCCAACGTCACCGTTACTACAGTAGATGGTTCTCTGGGCACCAAGGGCTACGTAACAGACGCCCTCAAGGATATGGACTACAGCTTCTTCTACGCCTGTGGCCCCATGCCCATGTTCCGTGCCGTTGAGGCAGTAGCCGAGACTGACGGACAGTACAGCTTTGAACAGCGCATGGGCTGTGGCTTTGGAGCCTGCATGGGATGCTCTATGGAGACCAAACGCGGACCCAAGAGAGTGTGCAAAGAGGGCCCCGTTATGGATAGGGAGGAAATCATATGGTAGACACCAAAGTTAAACTCACAGGCTGGGAGCTGGACAACCCCATTATCCCCGCCAGCGGCACATTCGGATATGGACACGAGTTTGCCGAGCTTTACGATATCAACTGTCTGGGAACGTTCTCCTTTAAGGGAACTACCAGAGATCCCCGTTTTGGCAACCCCACCCCTCGTATTGCAGAGGCGTCAAATGGAATCATTAACTCAGTAGGACTGCAAAACCCCGGAGTTGATGCTGTTATTTCTAACGAACTGCCCAAGCTGGCCAAGGTTTTTAACAAGAAGGTTATCGCCAACGTCAGCGGCTTTTGTGTAGAGGACTATGTCTACACCTGCAGCAAGCTGAACGACCAGGAGCAGATAGGCATATTCGAGGTAAACATCAGCTGCCCTAACGTACACAACGGCGGTATGGCTCTGGGAACATCCTGTGTATCTGCAGCCCAGGTCACATCTGCAGTCAAGGCGGTGACGGACAAGCCTGTATATGTTAAACTTAGTCCCAACGTTACAGATGTGGTAGAAATTGCCAAGGCCTGCGAGGATGCAGGAGCCGACGGACTCTGCCTTATCAACACACTGATGGGCATGCGCATCAATCTCAAGACAGGCAAGCCTATTATCGCAAACAAAGTAGGAGGTTACTCCGGTCCCGCAGTATATCCAGTAGCTTTGCGAATGGTCTACCAGGTATACGACAAGGTTTCCATCCCGATTATCGGATGCGGCGGCGTAACATGTGCTGCAGAGGTGTTGGAGATGATGATGGCAGGCGCCACGGCAGTTGAGGTGGGTGCAGCCAACCTGATAAACCCCTATGTCTGCAGAGACATTGTGGAGGCACTGCCCGCCGAAATGGAAAAATACGGAATCAGCAAATTAACAGACATAATTGGAGGTGCACACTAATGGGCAAGGATGTAATTATTGCCTGCGATTTCCCCAGCAGAGCAGATGTTATGAACTTTTTGGACAAATTCGGAGACGAAAAGCCCTTCCTCAAGATAGGAATGGAGCTGTACTATGCAGCAGGTCCCGAAATCGTTAAGGAAATCAAGGCAAGAGGACACAAGGTTTTCCTGGACCTCAAGCTTCACGACATACCAAATACTGTCAAGAGTGCCATGAAGGTTCTGTCTGACCTGGGAGCAGACATCGTAAACCTCCACGCATCCGGCACCAAGGCTATGATGGAGGCAGCAGTTGAGGGCGTTACACGCCCTGACGGAACTCGCCCCCTGGTTATCGCAGTAACACAGCTCACATCCACCAGCGAGGAGCGCATGAGAGATGAGCTGCTGATCAGCGAGACCCTGCCAAACACAGTTCTCAAGTACGCTGAAAACACCAAGGAAGCAGGTTTGGACGGGGTTGTATGCTCACCCCTGGAGGCCGGCATCATTCACGACAGATGCGGCGCAGAGTTCCTGACCATCACTCCCGGCGTCAGGTTCGCAGACGGGGATGTGGGAGACCAGGTTCGCATCACAACACCTGCCAAGGCCAAGGAGATCGGTTCCGACTACATAGTTGTAGGCCGTCCAATTACCAGAGCAGAGGATCCTGTTGCAGCATGGCGCAGATGCTGCGACGAGTTTATCGGATAATAAGCACGAGGAGAGGAATGTATGAAGACTACAATTGCCAAGGATTTACTTAAGATCAAAGCTGTATTTTTGAGACCCGATGAGCCCTTTACCTGGGCCAGCGGCATCAAGAGCCCTATCTATTGCGACAACAGACTGACTCTGTCTGACCACCAGGTAAGACTGGATGTGGAGCAGGGTCTGGCCCAGCTCATCCGCGAGAACTACCCCGAGGTAGAGGTTCTCATGGGAACATCCACAGCAGGCATCGCCCACGCTGCTATCGTAGGCCACCTGATGGAGCTGCCTATGGGTTACGTCAGGAGCGGAGCCAAGGACCACGGCCGTCAGAACCAGATTGAGGGCAGACTGAACCCCGGACAGAAGGTTGTAGTTGTGGAGGACCTTATCTCCACCGGCGGCAGCGTTATCGAGGTAGTAGACGTGCTGAGAGCAGCAGGTGCAGATGTTCTGGGCATTGTAAGCATCTTCACCTACGGTATGCAGAAGGGAATCGATCGCCTGGCAGCAGCCAACGTCAAGAACATCAGCTTGACCAACCTGGACACAGTTGCAGAGGTTGCTGTTGCAGAGGGCTACATCAAGCCTGAGGACAGAGCAAGGCTCCTTAAGTTCAGAGCCAATCCCTCCGACGAGAGCTGGAGAGACTAATCCGGAGCAGACATATGAAGAAGGATTTGATTGATATCAGAGATTTGTCCATAGCAGAACTGGACAGACTCATTGGACTGGCCAAGGACATCAGCGTTCACGGCGAGCGCTATGCCTCAGCCTGCAATGGCAAGAAATTAGCCACCCTGTTCTTTGAACCTTCCACCAGAACCAGACTCAGCTTTGAGGCTGCCATGATGGAGTTGGGTGGAAACGTAATTGGCTTTTCATCTGCCAGCAGCAGTTCTGCCTCCAAGGGTGAGAGCGTTGCAGATACAGCCCAGGTAATTGCCTGCTTTGCAGATATTATCGCCATGCGCCACCCCAGCGAGGGAGCACCTCTGGTAGCATCCCTGAACGCAGGAATTCCCGTAATTAACGCAGGTGACGGAGGACACAACCACCCCACACAGACACTGACAGATCTGTTGACAATCTCCCGTGAGAAGGGCAGATTGGATCACATGGTGGTGGGTTGCTGCGGAGACCTGAAGTACGGTCGCACCGTTCACTCCCTGGTGTCCGCCATGTCCCGCTACGAGGAAGTTGAATTTGTGTTCATATCCCCCGAGGAACTGAGAATGCCCATGAACGTCCGCAAGGATATTCTGGAGGACAATGGCATCTCATATACCGAGACCCAGTCGCTGGATGAGGCTCTGCCCAAACTGGACGTGCTGTATATGACACGTATACAGAGAGAGCGCTTTAGCGATCCTGACCAGTATGAGAGACTAAAGGACAGCTACATACTGACAGAGGAGAAGATGCAGTGTGCCAAGAGCGACATGATCGTAATGCATCCCCTGCCAAGAGTAAACGAGATTTCCGTTGCAGTGGACAAGGATCCCAGAGCCTGCTATTTCAAGCAGGTGCTCAACGGCAAGTACATACGTATGGCCCTGATTCTGACGTTGTTGGGCATGGCCAAGGAGGTGCCGGACCAGCCTGAAATCGCCGATAATACCCAGGAGTATGCCCAGGCAGTGGCAAATGCCCATTCGCTGGACCTTAAGTGCCACAGCAATCGCTGTATTACCAGCATCGAGCAGGAACTGCCCCAGGCGTTTGTGTCCACAGACAGAGGATACCGCTGCATCTACTGCGACAGACTGAACGTATAGCTTTTAAAAGTAAGAAGTAAGAGGTAAGAGGGAAGAAGTAAGAGGTGTTGTGGCTTCGCTCCCATGATCACAATATAGGCCATCGGAACATAGCTTCACTATTTATTACCTTTGCTTGTTATTTGGCGTTTGTCGAAATTTTTGATTTACACTATAAAACCGCATCAATATAATGATGGCGAGAGCTACCGGTAGACGGTCAGCTCTCTTTTTTTGGACTAAATAGTCGCCATTTTGAGAAAGCACAGTACCAATAAACAGTTTACGCTCCGTCTGCAGTGTTGGTATAATAGTTCTATTCTTGCCGCAGGAGGACAAACACATGACATTCAACACAGACATATTGAACGTATTCGACAAACAGTGGGCACTGGTTACGGCTGGCACACCTGACAAATTCAATTCTATGACAATTAGCTGGGGCGGCCTGGGAACGCTTTGGAACAGACCCGTAGCCACCGTGTATGTTCGTACAGCAAGATACACCCACGATTTCATGGAGGATAACGACTATTTTACAGTCAGCTTCTATCCGGAGAGTCAAAGAAAGATACTGGGAGTGTTCGGCTCCAAATCTGGCAGGGACATAGACAAGATGAATTACCCAGGGCTTACAGCTAAGGTTGTAGGACCGTCCATGACCTTTGAGGAGGCAGAGGTAACTCTCCTGTGCAAAAAGCTCTATGTGCAGCAACTGGATATCGACAAAATGCCAGCAGACGTTCGTGAGAAGTTCTACACAGGCGACTTTCCCCACGACATGTACATCGGCGAGGTTGTGGAAATAGATAAAAGGTAAAAGGTGAGAGGTAAGGAGTAAGAAGTAAGAGGGTATAGGTAAAAGGGAATGAGGATGTGTTCCAGCGGTCAGGTTTGATTATGGGAGCAAAGCCACAATGCCCTTCACTCTACAACTTTAACTTTTCACTCGAACCAAGCTTTGCTTGACTCTATCTTTCACTATTTGTATAATGAGGGGTAATTTAGTTCACATATTATAGCCTGCGGGCATTTCAAGATAGGAGATTATACCATGGCATATTATTTCAGCGAGCCCTCTCGTACTTTCAGCGAATATCTGCTGATTCCCGGTTATTCCTCTAAGGAGTGCATTCCTGCAAATGTCTCACTTAGGACACCTCTGGTTAAGTTTAAGGCCGGTGAGGAGTCAGACATTTATCTGAACACACCATTGGTATCAGCCATTATGCAGTCCGTATCTGACGACAAAATGGCCATTGCCCTTGCAAAGGAAGGCGGACTCTCCTTCATCTATGGAGCCCAGACAATTGAGGATGAGGCAGCCATGGTTGCCAGAGTAAAATCCTACAAGGCTGGCTTTGTTCGTAGCGATTCTAACGTAAAGCCCGACGACACCTTGGCAGATGTTCTGGCAGTTACCGAGCGTACAGGCCACTCTACAATAGCAGTTACAGAGGATGGACAGCCCAATGGCAAGCTCTGCGGTATTGTAACCAGCCGCGACTACAGAGTCAGCCGTATGCCCAAGGACCTCAAGGTTTCTGAGTTCATGACCCCCATGGACAAGATGGTTACAGCTCCCGAGGGCACTACACTCAAGGTTGCAAATGACATTATTTGGGACCACAAGCTTAACTCCCTGCCTATTGTTAGTGCAGAGGGCAACTTGGTATCCCTGGTATTCCGCAAGGACTACTCTGACCACAAGGAAAACCCCTGCGAGCTGCTGGATTCCAGCAAGCGCTACATGGTCGGCGCAGGTATCAACACCAGAGACTTTGCAGAGCGAGTACCTGCACTGGTAGAGGCCGGTGTTGACGTTCTTTGCATTGACTCCTCTGAGGGATTCACCGAGTGGCAGAAGATTACTATCGACTGGATTCGTGAGCACTATGGAGATACAGTTAAGGTTGGCGCAGGCAACGTTGTAGACAAGGAGGGTTTCGACTACCTTGTAGCATGCGGCGCAGACTTTGTTAAGGTAGGTATCGGCGGCGGCTCCATCTGTATTACTCGTGAGCAGAAGGGTATTGGCCGCGGTCAGGCTTCCGCACTTATCGAGGTTGCAGCAGCCAGAGACGAATATTTTGAGAAGACAGGCATCTACGTACCAATCTGTTCCGACGGCGGTATCGTACATGACTACCATATGACATTGGCCCTGGCCATGGGAGCAGACTTCCTCATGATGGGCAGATATTTTGCCAGATTCGACGAGAGCCCCACAGCCAAGCTCATGGTTAACGGCACATACGTTAAGGAGTACTGGGGCGAGGGTAGCAACCGTGCTCGTAACTGGCAGAGATATGACCTGGGTGGAGACAAGAAGCTCAGCTTTGAGGAGGGCGTAGATTCCTATGTTCCCTACGCAGGTAGCCTTCATGACAACCTGGGCAGATCTATGGCTAAGGTTCGCTCCACAATGTGCAACTGCGGCGTGCTGAACATTCCCGATCTGCAGAAGAACGCCAAGATGACACTGGTTTCCGCCACATCAATTGTTGAGGGCGGCTACCATGACGTTACTCTTAAGGATAAAGAGGCTACCAACAGGTAGTAACCATGTCCATTAAGGTTGACAAGTTATCATACACATATCAGCCGGATACTCCCTTCGAAAAGGAGGCTCTATATGACCTTACCTTTGAGATTCCAGATGGACAGATAACCGCAATTATGGGACATACAGGCTCGGGCAAGTCTACCCTTGCCCAGCATTTTAATGGCCTGCTGTTGCCCACTGACGGTAGCTGTACAGTAAATGGTCTGCTGGTTAACAGCAAGAACCTCAAGGAAGTTCGGCAGCATGTCGGCATGATTTTCCAATACCCCGAATACCAATTATTTGACGAGACCGTACTCAAGGATATTGCGTACGGTATCTTGTTGCGTGGAGTTGATCCCGTAGAAGCGGAGAAAAGGGCTGCAGATGCAATGAGATTGGTGGGACTGGATCCGGAGACTTTAGGCAACCGCTCACCCTTTGATCTGTCAGGAGGCCAGAAACGCCGCGCAGCTATCGCAGGTGTGTTGGTTATGGAGCCGGAGATATTGGTAATGGATGAGCCCGCAGCAGGATTAGACCCGGAGGGACGGAGAGAGATTCTCAACCTGGTTCGCACGCTCAACAAGGAACGAGGCATTACTGTCGTTATCGTGTCCCATTCCGCAGAGGATATGGCGGAATTGGCAGACAATATATTGGTGCTTAGGCAGGGTAGACTCCATGCCTACGGTACGCCCAGAGAGGTTTTTTCGGATTCGTCTAATTTAGAGGAGGCTGGATTGGAACTGCCTCTTGCAAAACAGCTGTTGATTAACCTGTCTCAATTTCTCCCCGGTCTGGACACTGGCGCCTACACCGTAGAGGGAGCAACTGAGGCTATTATCCAATACAGCCGAGGGGAGGCCCATGAATAACATTACTATTGGACAATATATCCCCGGCAATTCCCTTCTGCACAGGGCAGACCCTAGAACTAAGCTGATAGCCACTATTTTGTATATGGTTATGATTTTTGTGTCTGATGGTGTTATTGGACTGGCTTTGTCCGCACTGTTGGTATTCACAGCAGTGACGGTATCTGGAGTTGGCTGGAAGCTAATCCTCCGCAGCCTCAGGGGAATTCTCTTTGTTGCAGTTTTTACTGCCGTTATCAATTTGTTTGCAGTCAAGGGAGGCAGTGTCCTGGTGGATATAGGCTTCCTGTCCATAACAACTGGAGGAATTGTCAATGCAATTCGGCTGGTTATACGTCTGTTTCTGCTGATTATGGGCGTATCATTGCTTACATTTACTACTACTCCCATTAGTCTGACAGACGGTATAGAGACAATGTTCAGACCACTGAACAAGATTCACGTGCCTGTTCACGACATAGCTATGATGATGACTATTGCCATTCGCTTTGTTCCCCCGCTCATGGAGGAGGCTGGCAGAATAACCCGCGCTCAGGCATCTCGTGGAGCAGACTATAGCACAGGTGGCATTGTTGCCAGAGTCAAGGGATTTTTCCCAATACTGTTGCCCATGATAGTTGGTGCATTTACCAGAGCGGACCAGTTGGCAGACGCAATGGAGTCCCGTTGCTACAGAGGCGGAGAGGGTCGAACAAAGTACAACAAGCTGTCGTTTTCCAAGGCGGACATTGTTTTTGCAGGATTCCTGACGGTATACACAGTAGCTATGATACTTGCGAAATTTTTGGCATAAGGAACAGAGGAAAAATGGCTCCAAAGAAAGAGAAGAACAAAAAGTACATTCCCGGCAAGGCAAAGGGACTCAAGATTGCCATTTCCATACTGGCAGTTCTGTTGGTGATAGGAGGAGTGTGGGCGTTTTTCGCATACCATGACTTTTCCCCAGTCAAGGCGGGTCACTACGACGACACTGTGGTGGCAACTCTGACATACACTGACGAAGGAGGCAGAGAATATACCCGTCAGATCACATATGCAGAGGTTCGCTACTACGTGAAGCAACTCAGATTGACGCCCAATCAGGCCATAGAGGCGATTCAGGAGGATTGGGTTCCCGAGGTTATGGCGCAGATGTATGGAATATCCCTGACTGCCGAGGACAAGGCCGACAAGGAAAATGAGCTTCTCGAGTATATGGGATTCTGCGGCGAGGGCAACTATGAGTTGGTATTGGCAGGCCAGTTTATGACAGAGGCTTTACACGACAGGTTTCTCTATCTCAAGTATTTGACTGCCAGGGTTCACTCCAATCTGTGCGAAAACAAGGAATCTCCACTGATTGCCGGGGCTGATAGGGAGGACATCGATGCTTTTCTATCCAACCATTTCTATGCAGCCAGGCATATTTATGTTCCTGTAGGAAATAATGCCCAACAGACAATACAGCAGGCCTACCACAAGTTGGTGGCCGGCGAGAGTTTCAACACCGTCCTTGAGGAATATAACAAGGACACTGCAATGACAGAGGAGGGCATTCTGTTTGTAGAGGATGCCATGACAGAGGATTACTTTGCAGAGGTTATTAATCTGCAGGAGGGAGAACTCTCCCAAGTGTTGGAGCTGGAATCTGGATTTTTCATCATCGAGAGGCTGGATCCCGCTGAACTGTTGGCCGAAAACTACGACGAGGCAGCTCTGTCCTACGCAGTGGATAGGTACTATCACATCTACACCGACCTGCAGTTTGACTCTGTCGTGACAACAGAGCCTGTGTTCCACAAAATTGACAGTTCCATCAGGTAATAATAGAATTAAACCATGTTTGATATATTTCGTAGGCTTAACAATCGTATAGGTCTGGATATCGGAGCTACTTCTATCCGTATATACAGCTATGCCAGGGACGAGGTTATCTCCGAACCCAGTGTTATTGTGTATACGAAAAAGAAGGCTGTAGTAGCTGCAGGAGTAGAGGCCGAGGAGATGGTAGGCCGTACTCCCAGAGGCATCACTGCCCTCCGCCCTATCAAAAATGGACTTGCTGCTGATCCTCAGGCCTTGACCGACTTGCTGGTGGATGTGCTGGACAGGAATCACATTACAAGAGCTGGAGTGTTCAAACTCAAGATCGACGTGTGTGCCCTGTACGGATTGGACGATATCGAACAGACAAATATTATGAAGGCCATTTTGGGAGTGGGCAATGTTCGGGCTACTATTGTAGACAAAACTATGGCAGCGGCCTTCTACGAGGGCTATGACGGCCATTCCTGGGACGCCATGATGCTGGTAAATATAGGCAAGGACACCTCTGAGGCAGCAGTGCTCTCCTACGGTGGAGTGGTGTCTTACAAGCACATTAACGTAGGCAGTGGAGACATCGACCAGGCCATTATTAACCACGTCCGTCGCAGATACGGTGTATTGATTTCTGCCACAACAGCGGAGAATATCAAGAAGACCTTGGGCAACGCCTGTGGCAGTAACGACAACGATGCTATGACCATGTTCAAGGCGGTTGATCTGGCCTCCGGCATGCCCAGAGACTTGTCCGTAACTGCGGGAGAGATTCAGAGTTGCGTAGATGAGGTGGTCAGGAAGATTCTCAACATGGTGGAGATTGTGAAACAGAAGACCCCCTACGAGTTGTTGGCGGGCATATATGACAAGGGCATGATCCTGACAGGCGGTGGATCACAGCTAAAGGGTTTGGAGAGCCTGGTGTCCGTCCAGACGGGTATCAAGGCTCACTTAAGCAAGGAACCTGAAAATGGCACCGTGCTAGGGGCGAATGCTGCAGGACAGTTCATGTACCAGCGCAGTAAGATTAAGATTATCAGCGGGAGAGACAAATGAGACAATACGTACGCAAGATACTGCCAGTCTTTTCCATTACAATGTTTGTGTGTGCAGCCTTGTTTTTCATTTTCTATATTGCAGACGGCGCCAGGCTTGCTTCACGCAATGTGGTGCAGACCATTGTCTCTCCGGGACAATCGGTGGTTGCAAACGCCTTTGAAAACGTCAGCGACTTTTTTGAAAATATTCGCGACAATCAGGCCCTCAGAGAGGAGCTGGAGGCCACCAAGCAACAGTTGGCCGAGTGTCAGGATACCCTCAGGGAATATCAGCACTACGCAGATCGCAACGAGGAACTCAGCAAGCTATTGAATATCACTGAGGAATATAGTGACTACGAGTATGTCCACGCCACTGTAATTGCCAAGAGTTCAGGTGTATTTTTCTATCAATTCACTATCAACAAGGGCTCTATGGACGGCATTGCGGTTAACGACACTGTTATAAATGGCGACGGCCTGATCGGTCGTATATCCGAGGTTTCTCTTAATTCCGCAACAGTAACCACGCTGCTAGACGAGGACACGTTTGTTAGCTCAGTTATGACGGCCAGTCGCGACATGGTCATGGTTTATGGCAACTACCAGGTCAAGACCGAGGGAAAGCTTATGATGGAGTATATACCCTCGTCTACAGACATCAAGGTGGGAGATGTGGTGGAGACCTCAGGCATAGGCGGGATCTACCCCGGAGGGCTAATTATCGGCACCATCCATGCATTTGCCCAGGAAGGTAGCAGCATTGAGCAGTATGCACTGGTCAAGCCGGTGGTTGATTTCAGTAAGCTGGAAACCGTCATGATCCTCAAGACGGCAGAGAGAGAGGCAGAGAGAGAGGCAGAGCAATGAACAAGGTTATTAAGGCACTGATATATGCGGTGAGCCTGTACATCTGTTTGGTTATGCAAACTACTCTGGCAGGGTATATTGCCATAGAAGGCGTGACCCCTGATTTTCTGTTGCTGTTTACTCTGTGTATAGCCTTCGAGGTTGAAGGATTTGGCATTGTGATGGCTGCCATCAATGGATTTTGCATGGACATGCTGTCCGTTCATAGCGTCAATGGCTTGTATATGATTATGTATCCCTGCTTGGCCTTTATGGTGGATATTTTCCGTAAGGCTGCCCAGGGCATTTGGAAATACCTGTGGCTGTTTATGTGTATCGTGGTGGCATCTTTGATCTGCGAAACTATGTCATGCCTGTTTGTCACAGAGGGACTGCCTCAGCTGGTGGATATGATTTCCAAACGGGTCTTTCCCAGAACGCTGTACACTATGGCAGTGGTTTCTCCCTACGTGGTGGCTCGTACCATTATCGTAGGTGTGCAGGATAATCGTCGCAAGAGGTCCAAGACTATTTATTGATATGAGCAAGAAGAGATTTGCAGTTATATATATTTTCTTAGCATTCGTGTTGGTAGCCTGCATAGCCAGGCTTTTTGTGCTGCAGGTTCTTGATGGAGGGCAGGACTTTACTGCAGGCTTGTCCGGCGGAAACACTCTGGAGACCCACGTTATAGAGGCTCCAAGAGGTTCCATTTTTGCTGCCACCGGAGAGACATTGGCCGGTAGTCGCATTGGCTACAACCTCTACATGGCCGTTCGGCAGGGCGTAAGCAGTACCGATATCAATAACACACTGGGTCTGGTTTTACAGACTCTGTCCGAGAACGACGACAAATTCAGTCACTCCTTTGGAAAATATATCAGCTATCCCGACATCCAATACGGCTATGCCATGAACTCAAAGGCCAACAAGGTGGCTTATTTCCGGAATTTCACAGGTCTGACCCTGGAGGATTTGGAGGAGGGATGCTCTGCTCAGGAGATGTACGATGCCATCCTCAGGGAGTTTGACATCGATCAGGAAGAATACACTCCCGACATTGCCTATGTTATTGCAGCACTGCGATTTGAGTTGTTGTGGGCAACTTCCGGCAGTTCTATCCTGATTGCTGAGGACATCAGTTTGTCCACCTACGCGAAACTCAACGAAAACAGCTATGCCTTGACAGGTATTTTCACCGAGCCGGTAGCCTTTAGAACCTATGGGTATGGCGAAATCGTATCTCACGTGGTAGGCTACATTGCCGCCATCTCCGACAGCGAGTACGAGGAAATGATTCAGGCAGGCAAGGACTATTCCGCGGACGACATTATCGGCAAGCTGGGCATTGAAAGAACCTACGAATCCTGGCTCAAGCCCCACAACGGTCAGACTACTATTACGCTTAACTCCAACGGCGTGGAAATCAACTCTCAGGAGACAGTGGCAGCCAGGCCCGGAAACGACATATACTTGACCATCGATCTGGCACTGCAGCAGGTGACTTTCGATAGCCTCAAGACCAACATCGAAAAAATTGCCTCCGAGGCAGACGGGGAGACCAACTTTGGCGATGCCTGTGCCGGAGCAGCCATTGCTATGGACGTAAATACAGGCAAGGTACTGGCCATGGTCAGTTACCCCAGTTATGATTCCTCACTGTTCCTGGCTTCCTCGGACGACGAGGAGGCTCAGCAGGCCATTGCGGACCTCTACAAGGAGGAAAGCAACGGACCTACCTACAACAGAACCACTCAGGGACTCTATGCCCCAGGATCCACATTCAAGCCTCTGGTAGCCATCGCTGCCCTTGAGTCTGGAGAATTTACCCCGGGAATGACCATAGACTGCGACGGATCATGGGACATTCAGGGCCATACTGTGCATTGCATGGAGTACAAAAAATACGGCTACAACCACGGACTTATCGATATCGTTACAGGCCTCGAGACCTCATGCAACTTGTTCTTCCACAAGTTGGGAGTATCCTTCGCAGGTATCAACAATATAGACAAGTGGTGCAAGACCTTTGGTTTGGGCGAATATACCGGCATCGACATCTACGGCGAGATGAAGGGTATGCGCAACAACCCGGAGGTAAAGAATTCTCTTACAGGTGGTCAGGGATGGACAAGTGCTGATACTGCCCAGGCCTCCATCGGTCAGCTTTACAACATCTTCACCCCGGTTCAGCTCTGCAGATACACAGCTGCTATTGCAAATGGCGGAAACCTGCTGACTCCCTATCTGGTGGACAAGATTGTAAACTCCGACGGAGAGACGGTATACAAGGGCTTCACTGCTGTAGAGAATACAGGTGTTAGCGATACAAACGTTGCAATTGTAAAGGACGGCATGATAGCTGTTGCTAACGCCGTTGACGGTACAGCATGGCAGACCTTCAGCAACTTCACTGTAAACGGGAAGCAGATTACTGTTGCATGTAAGACGGGAACTCCCGAAACCGGTTTGGAGCAGTTTGGCGAGTCCTCCAACGCCGTTTTCATTTGCTATGCTCCTGCCGACGATCCGGAAATAGCAGTTGCAATCGTAGTAGAGCATGGTGTGTGGGGTTCCTATGCAGCCCCTATTGCCAGGGACATTCTGGCAGAGTACTTTAGCAACCAGTAATGTTTTTTCGTCTTCGACAAATCAGTTCTTGAATCCGCTATTTATCGAACAATATACTTCCGTTTGCATGACGGAGGTTTTTTTATGGGCAAAAGTATAATTATTACATCGGGCAAGGGCGGGGTAGGCAAGAGTACATGCACTGCCAACATCGGGGCAGCCCTGGCTGATATGGGCTACAGTGTGGCCCTGGTGGACGGGGACATGGGACTCAGAAATCTGGACGTCATCATGGGACTGGAAAACAGAATTGTTTTTACAGCACTGGATGCCGCCGAACGCAAATGCACCATAAGGAGTGCCCTGGTCCGCGACAGGCGCAGCGAAAACCTATACCTGTTGCCTGCAGAACAACACAGAAACATAGAACTGATGACTCCGGAACACATGGAGTGGATATGTCGTTCTCTCAAGGAGGCCTTTGATTACGTGCTCATTGATTGCCCGGCAGGAATAGATCGGGGTTATCGTACATCGGTGGCAGGGGCAGATGAAGCTATAGTCATTACCACGCCGGAGGTGGCCGCCATCAGGGATGCAGACAGGATTATAGGTGTCCTGTCAAGCGATGGAATCCTTAACATTCGACTGATCATTAACAAAATACGAGGGGAAATGATGCGAAACGGCAATATGGTATCCTGCCAGGACATTGAGAACATCCTGGGAGTAAGCTCTGTTGGATATGTGCCCGACGACAAGGCCGTTGTTGTCAGCACCAACAGGGGTGAACTGTCAGCTCGTTCTTTCAGATCACATGCAGGTCGAGAGTTTCGAAAAATAGCATCTCGGATTACGGGGGCTCTTATGGACATGCCTTATGGAAAGAAGACCGTGGCAAGGTCTGCGGTAGAAAGTTAGGAGGAAAGATGAAGATATTAGACATATTGAAGGATAGGAGAGGCACTTCCGGCAAGGAAGCTGCAATGCGTCTGGAGAGGAGTTTTATCATGGACAAGACCAATATTGCTCCGGACAAGCTGGAAATCATCACACAGGACCTGATCAGAACCCTGAAGAAGCATGTGGGTATTGAAGAAAGGGACATTCGTGTTATAATTAGGATGCGAAATTCTCTGGAGGGGGTAGGTGCCATTCCCTATATGGAAGTGGCTGTGCCTATATATCCCAGGGAGGTCGAGAGCTGACTGTATCAATCATTTTGATCTATTTAGGCGGGTATTTATGAACATCGCACTTATCGCTCATGACAATAAGAAGGAACTGATGGCAAACTTTTGCTTTGCCTATTCTGGCGTATTGTCTGCACACAAGCTGTATGCCACAGGTTCTACAGCAGATGCTATTATGGAGTACACCAAGATGTCGGTGGAGTCATTGTCGCCTGGTCTGTTAGGTGGTCTGAGACAGTTGGATACTAAGATTATCTGCGGCGAGATCGACATGATGATCTACTTTACAAACACTCTGCCGGGGTCCAACGCCTACGAGGAGGAGGGACAGCTCTTCACCCACTGCGATATACACGATGTGCCTTATGCCACAAACATGGCTACAGCAGAGATTTTGATCCACGGCCTGGAGCGCGGAGACCTGGATTGGAGAGACTTGGTTCGCGATTTGTAATAGCAGCCACAGGCCATTCCATCTGCCCTGCCAGCATGGCATCCAGAAGCTGAGTTTCACTGACATACCCACAGGGCGTCATATCATCGGTCAGTATACAATATATGTTGTAAGTGTCGCGGGGCATGTGCTCCGCGATTTTTTGTATCTCGGTTCCCTCATTTACAGCTACAGTGCGGAGCTCTATAAAGCGGTTTTCCCGTAGCCTCCTGCGCTTGGTCATATGAGCAGACATCCCCATCATAATTAGTTCTCCTTTGTCTTGGCGTGGAGTCAACAGGGCCACTCCACACAGAATTGGTATTAGCACGCGAACCCCAAGGCTGAGCTGCAGTATCCCCGATGCTACGATGCATGAACCCAACAGGGTGGGAGCCAACTCCTGCAGCCGTATCAGGGATGCAGGCAATCTGGAACGAAGACCTATAGACTGAGCCAGCAGGCCACCGTCCAGAGGCAACACAGGCAACAGGTTAAAGAGCATCAGTGTAAGATTCATCTCCGCATAGATTTCCATGGACAACTTGCTGAAAATCAGCCAAAGCAGCATGTTTGCAACAGGTCCGGCCAGAGCGATGATAGTTCGCTTCCACAGCGGTGAAAACTCCATATCTATGTCGAGATAAAAACCCCAAGGCATTATTCGAAACTCCTTAGGCCATTGCCCAAGGAGTATGACCCCGGCAAGAATATGGGCTGTTTCGTGTAGAGCCATTGACAGCAGGCGGATGGCAAACACATCTATGTTGCCAAGCCACAAATCGGTGACTAGCCTGAGGACCCATGCTGTAACTCCAGGCCACTGATTACGGAATTGGCCCTTCATACATTATGGAGCTGGCCGCAGTAATTGGACGACTCTTTTCCCCCAGAGCCGACACGACACCACAGACCACCAGGGCAAGAATCATAAACAGCAACAAATATTTCTTAAACGGAGTCATACTCCCTCACTGTACCTTTTGCATTATTATATTTGCCAGTGAGGGGCATAATTCACTTTCCCTGGAAAACTTATTCAGGTATAATTTTTATATTGTTGAGAGAATTTGGCGAAGGGGGTGGCCAGTTCATGGAAAAGAAGAGATTTTCGGTGTATGTCGACCCAGACGAAGAGGCGTTTCAGAGATCGCTTATAGGAGGAGACCGCATTTCCCGAGGACAGGCCCATTCTGCCGAATCCAAACATGTACTGTCCGTTATGGACAGACAGACTGCGCGGTCCAAGGTAGGGATGTTTTTAGAAGACTCTGCCCGGTGGCTTGGGGCAGGAGGAGAAGCCACATCTTTTGTGCCTTTTAAGGCTGAGCTGCCTACCTATTCCGACATGACTCCGGAGCAGCGGGACTACTATCTGTACTGGCGCAGAGAGTTCTCAGATGGCAGAGAGATGATGACTGACGAGGGCTATATACTCTGCTTCGCATATGAGCTAATCAACCAGACCCTTATGTATGGGGCAGCCTCAGGGGCGGAGTTGTTGTTGAGACTCCTGGCTGACTGCGGGGACAGATACCCTGCCACTGCCAGACAGTTAACACGTTGGATCGAGGACTACTACTCTGCATACTTGACAGTGGAGCAACTGTATATGGACCTGTATGAGGCCGATGAGGACATCAGAGCCATGTTCGATTGTGGTAGATTTCTGGACCGGATCCTTGGACAGGGCACAATGGAGTTTGAGGATATTGCCGCACTGACCGCTTTTTCGGAAAAACGGTGCCTATTTGCTAATAACTGGGAACAGCTGAGTCAGTTCAAAGATTTGTTGCCCCGGATTTTTGCCAATATTGATGCCATGATGTTGTCAAAATGGGGCAAGCCATGGATTCAGTGCATTCCCGAATACAGCCGCAGAGCCTTTCCCGGAGCTGTATACGGAGGGCCGGAGGAACTAACCACCAGGGTGATAGATTTTAGCCCGGGGCCTCAGAGGGACATGTTTTCCGATGTTGTCAGGCTGACGGAACTGCTGATGGGAGAACAGGTAGGCTATGGCAACAAGAAAATGACGGCCAACATTGCAAGGCTTACCTCCCGTATAGGTGATGACAAGATAATTGGAATTGTCGTTGCCGGTGTAGAGGATTTTTACAAATAGACCACAGACAAGGAGCAATCATGAATACAGAGATAGAGCGTAGATTTTTAGTGCCGGACGGGTCCAAGGTCCCTTCGGGTGTGGAGCATGTGATAAAGCAGGGATATATGTACAGTGGAGATAACGGCACCGTGCGATTCAGAGTATGGGATGACAAGGGCTATGTGACCATCAAGGGCAGACCCCAACAGGGCCATTTTGCTCGGAGTGAGTATGAGTACGAGATACCACGGGCAGACGCAGAGTCCATGATAGAGAACCTATGCGGAACCAGGGTTATTTACAAAACTCGCCGAGTTGTCTCTGTTGATGGATTTAATTGGGAGGTGGACTTTTTCCACGGATATCATCAGGGGTTGATTATTGCAGAATTGGAATTGGACAGGGAGGATTGTCAAATTTCTCTGCCTGATTTTGTAGGAGAGGAAATTACGGCAAAAAAGGGTTATAGTAATGCCGCTTTATCGCTAAAAACCGTTTGCAAATAACAAACCCCAGTGCTATAATGCCGACATTGTCTGTCCGCAGGGTGCAGACAATTGTCCGCGAGCCGTGGACAACCAAGCAAAAATAACCATGGGAGACACACATCGTATCCCATAAAGCGAAAGGATATATTATGAGCAAGTTAAGAGCAGGAATTATCGGAGCAACAGGCATGGTAGGCCAGAGATTTATCACTCTCCTGGCAGATCATCCAATGTTTACCATTGAGGTTCTGGCAGCCAGCAGCAGGTCCGCAGGAAAGAAATATGGAGATCTTATGGCCGGAAAATGGGCAATGAAGACTGACATTCCTCAGTATGTGGCCGATATGGTGGTTATGGATGCTGCAGATGTTGAGGCAGTTGCAGCCAAGGTGGATTTCGTCTTCTGCGCAGTAAACATGGATAAGCATGCCATTGTAGAGCTGGAGGAGGCATATGCTAAGGCAGAGGTCCCCGTTGTTTCCA
>JAFVXO010000004.1 GCA_017501105.1 Clostridia bacterium
AGTTTGGCCGCGGTTAATTTTTGCTTTACACAAATGGTGTAAACAATTAAACTTGAGATACAACGGCAAGTTTATGTGCAGGAGCGATTAGATGAAGACATTTCTTTTCGAGACCAAGACAGTCATCATAGAGACCATCAAAACCTACGCCATGACGATACTTATATTTGTATTTGGCTGTATACCCTTTTTCGCCCTGGGACCCACTGCCCTCACCATCTTCTCGTTGCTGGCACTGATTATGCAGATGTGTGTGGTATATGCTTTTGTCAACAGGCGTGCTGTCAGAGAAATCAGAGACGGACAAGTCGGCAGACTAGGTCTGGCCAAGGGATTCGTTACAGGAGCCATTTCTATGTTGCCCTTCATACTGGTGATGGTTTTGGCTGAGTTGCTGCTACCTGCGTCGGACGACTGGATGGTACTGCCTGATATATCGGGATTGGTGCAGGTGGTCATGAGCTACGGAGGGTATTTCTACTATGGCGCATCCAGCAGCCTGTGGATCAGGATGACAGCCTTTTTCTATCCCATTGCCATCAGCGGATTTGCATACGTTACAGCTATACGAGGTTTTGACGTGGACAGTTGGGTAGATACCTATATTTTGAAAAAACCGGTCCAGGAGGACCAGGAATCCGGATATGACTACTTTAAGCGAACCGGACGCAAATTTTAATGACAGAACAGGAGACAGACATGAGATTTACTGGGCTATATACCGCTATAGAGAAGTTGACGGAGCAGCTGGCTCTGGAGCTGGACACTATTACAGAGACTGTTTCCGGAGAAAATATTGAAGAGTTGGAGAATTTGGCCATGGCCCGTATGAGAGAGGCAGAGTACAACTGTTTCAATGGGGTTTCCTGTGAAGAACTGGGCGGTAAGACTATTCGCCAATACATAGACGATATGACTCCTGAGACCTTCGTGGAGCTCCTCGGTGACCCCATGCTGTATCTGGTGGAATTCCTGCCCGACGCAGTTGGAGACAAGGTGGCCTCATATGCCGGTACCGAGCACGCCGCCTCAGTGGCAGGCGCTATCAAGGGCTTTTGTTCTATCAAGTTCGACAGTCAATCCTCTGAGGTGGCTACAGCTCTCAGGTTGTATGCCCGTTGCGGAGATGGGGATTTGACAGACGTTATTTTTCGCCTGAACGAAGCTGCTTTCAGAATGGTAGAGCAAGGCGATGCAGATTGGGAAGTGGTTCAGGATGCAGTATTTGACGCTCTGGGCAGTATAGATAGTGCTGTCATGGGCAAGTTGGTAATAGAATACCTGGATGAGGCATCTGTTCTGACAGCAATGCACACTCCGTTGCTCAGATACCTGGCCCAGTGCCCGGAGTACGGCGATCAGGCATACACATTGCTCAAGAGAGGCGTCAAGGAGAGCCACGACAGACCATTCTTGCTGGAACTCTTCGGCAAGGTGGGCAACCGCAGGGGTATTGCATTTATTCGAGGCTATGTGGAGAAGAATCCTACCCTGGTGGACAGGCTGTTCCTTACCGAGGCTGTCAGGGCTATTCTGGCGCTGGAGGGAGATCCCAACGACCTGATTGAATTGTACCAACAGAGATTTTCCTCCCAGGAGGAGTGACAGGCCCTTTACTGATATTTACACCGAATTTACACAGCCAATATAATTGGTTTACAAAGAAGGGGTATAATAAACTTGTAAACACAGAACTTAAGGAAGTGGTTTTATGATAAATGTAGAGTATAACTTAAATCCTGATGGCACCTACAGAGGAGTCCCCAATACACCTGCCCAGCCTCCCCGAAACAGGCGAGGACTCAAGGTTGCGCTTGTGACCCTTGGAGTGATACTTGCGGTGAGTCTTTGCGTTGGCGGAGGATATCTGGCTGGTTTGCACAGCCACAACACAGATGACCCTACTGCCACACCTACAATGCCTGCTTCATCTCCCATTATCCAGACAGGCAACCCAACTCCAGGTCCCACAGACATAACAACAGACATTGTTACACCCGGAGGATCTATGACAGTGGCCCAGGTGGCCGAGTCCTGCGTGGATAGTGTGGTTATGGTAAATACCGAGGCTGTGGTAACAGGCAACTGGAACCAATCCTATATCAGGAGCGGTGCAGGTAGCGGCGTTATTGTAGGAGCCGAGGGAACTATTATTACTAACCACCACGTCGTAGATGGTGCAGATACGATTACAGTTACATTGACAGACGGAACAACCTTTCCGGCCATCCTTGTGGCATCCGACGCCATTGCCGATATTGCGGTAATTCGCATTGATCCCGAGGATACTGTTCTCACAGTGGCAACGGTGGGCAAGACATCCGAGGTCAATTTAGGAGAGCCTGCTGTAGTTATCGGAAACCCCATGGGACTTGGCAGTACAGTAACAGATGGTATTGTCAGCGCTCTTAGCCGAGCAATTACCATCGACGGCATTCCTATGACTCTGATGCAGACCAATGCGGAGATTAACCCCGGCAACTCCGGAGGTGGATTGTTCAACAGCTATGGACGCCTCATCGGAATAGTAAATGCCAAGGCCTCGGACACGGATATTGAGGGAATAGGTTTTGCAATCCCCATCGACTATGCTGTGGAGATAGCCAACCAGCTTATTGACAAGGGCTATGTCTCGGGTAGAGCGGACATGAACGTGCAGTTCCTGGAGATTACAGACTACCGCTCCGCGATTATGTACAAGGTCAACAGATATGGTGTGTATGTGTATTCCGTACCGGAATCGGAGGACACAGAGTTTCAGGTGGGAGACTACATCGTTTCCATAGACGACAAAAACATATCCACGGTCAGCGACATTAAGGCACTGCTGATGGGACATAATGCAGGAGATCAGGTGACGGTTGAGGTTATCCGAGACGAGAAGCGGCTGAAGCTGACCATCACCTTGTCGGAAGATACTCCCAACACATAGGACAACTCAGTACATCCGGGACGCGCTGAAAAGCGCGTCCTTTTTGCTTTTATGTCAGCATGTCGCAGACCCGTCTGTGGCACTTTGGGAGGATTTGGTTTATACTAAAACCATGGACAGCTACGAACTATTTAACAGCAGCATAACGGCAGTCAAAGGCATAGGAGACAAGAGGGCAGAGGAACTGGCCAAAATGGGCATCCGAACCCTGTACGATTTGGTTTTTAACTACCCTGTCAGATATGAGGACAGGCGAGATATTCGCTCTATCGACAAACTGACCTGCGACGGGACCACACTGCAGGGCTTTGTGGGCAGGATTAGTTCGCGTGTCACAGTTCAGCGAAATCGGAATCGCAGCTGGTGTACAGTGAGTGTCAGCGACGGTACCGACACGGCCAGACTCACTTTCTTCAATGCACTGTACCTGCAGCGCCTTATGAAGCCCGGAGATATATATGTGTTCTACGGCTATCCGGAACGACGGGGCATGATTACTCTGGTAAACCCGTCCTTTGAAAAATACAGGGCGGACAAACAGTACAGGGTGATTCTGCCCATATACAGAGGGGAGCAGAAGGTTGGCGCCGCAGGATATCGCAAGGCCGTGGCCGCTGCCTGCGAGATGATTAAGCCACTGCCGGAATACCTGCCGGCATCCATAATGTCCAAGTACAATTTCTTGCCCCTGTACGACAGCTTGATGGGCCTCCACTTCCCGGAGGATTTTGACAGGCTGGAGCGGTCAAAACAGCGTCTGCTGTACGAGGAGATACTGATAATAAAGTGCGTCCTGGACCAGTACTCCCGCCGGATGAGGGCCTCTCGGGATTTAATCAAGGACCCCCGCAGAGCCGATGTCTCCCAATACATCGAGGCCCTGCCATACCAATTGACAACGGCCCAGGAGGATGCCTGGATAGAAATATGCAGAGACATGGAGAGTCGCATTCCCATGAACAGACTGGTTCAGGGAGATGTTGGCTGCGGCAAGTCGATTCTGGCGTATCTGGCACTGACCAAGGCATCGCTTTCCGGATATCAGGCGCTGATGATGGCGCCCACCGAGGTTCTGGCCGAACAGCTGTATAGAGACTACAGCAGGATGTTTCCACACATCCCTTCCGTTCTCATTACCGGTGGCATGAGAGCCCAGGAGCGCAGAGAGGTCAGAGCTATGGCTCAGTCCTGTCAAGGGTTGGTGGCATTTGGCACCCACGCGCTGCTGGTGGAGGATATTTCATACGCAAACATCGGACTGGTGGTAACTGACGAGCAGCACCGTTTTGGTGTGGAACAGCGCAAGGTTCTGATCAACAAGGCCAATCGCCCCGACGTCCTCATAATGTCGGCAACGCCTATTCCGCGTACTCTTGCCCTGGCTATGTATGGGGATATGGATATATCTGTGGTCAACCAATTGCCTGCAGGCAGACAGCCTGTCAAGACCTACGTAGTCAATCCCGCCTACGACAACAGGATTCTGGACTTTATAGCTAAGACCACATCCCAGGGAGATCGGGCGTATGTGGTGTGCCCTCTGGTAGAGGAGGCGGAAGATGCAGGAGAGATGGCCGAGCTGGGCAACCAGGCGGAACTGGTCTCTGCAGAGGAGATGTTTGGCGTAGTGACGGACTTTGCAGCAGACAAGCCCTGGATCAAGCCGGTACTGGTTCACGGACGACTGAAGAAGGCAGACAAGGACAGTGCCATGGAGGCCTTCCGCACAGGAGAGGCCAACGTTATGGTTTCCACAACTGTTATTGAAGTAGGTGTGAATGTGCCCGAAGCCAACCTGATGATTATCCAAAATGGCGAACGCTTTGGCCTGTCTCAGCTCCATCAGCTGAGGGGACGAGTTGGCAGAGGCAACAGAGAGGCAACCTGTATAGTGGTGGACAGATCAGGCAAGGAAACATCCTACGAGCGCCTCAGAATATTCAAGTCCTCCAACGACGGGTTTTACATTGCGGAGAAGGATCTGGAGCAGCGAGGCCCCGGCAACTTCTTTGGAACAGGACAGCACGGTATGCCTCCCATGAAGATGAGCGCTTTTTTCAAAAATGTGGGATTGCTGTCCAAGGTTTCCGAGGACATAGAGGAGATGAACCGCACCATGACCGAGGAAGAGAGACAGATGTTCTCCCGCAGAATGGAAACCGAGATACAGCAGATGCAAAACAACAACTACTATATAGGGTGACATATGATTAGAGTTATTTCAGGAACAGCCGGGGGACGCAGACTCAAGACCCCAGAGGGTATGGGCACCAGGCCTACTACAGATCAGACCAGAGAGGCATTGTTTAACATTCTGGGCTACGATGTGGCTGGTACTAAGTTTTTGGACCTGTTTTCAGGTAGCGGAGCCGTTGGCATTGAGGCTCTGAGTCGAGGTGCATTTACTGCCACCTTCGTGGAGAAGGACAGGAGGACAGCCGGCATTTTGAGAGAAAATCTGGAGACCTGTGGATTTCAGTCCAAGAGCAGCCTGCGCACAGGTGATGTAATGGCAACGCTGCGGGATTTGGATGCTCAGGGGCAGTCTTTTGACTATATATTCATGGACCCACCATATGCAGAGGCAAACACAAAGACTATTAACCACGAATATTCCGATGTGCTCCAATTCCTGTCTGATTCTTGCATAGCTGGGAACAACTGCATTATAATAGTCGAACACAGCTACCCCATACCTCAGGAGGTTGGCAGTCTAAGGGCCTATCGTTCCAAGAGATATGGAGTCAGTCATCTGACATTTTTCAGCAAGGAGGCAGATATATGAGCGATTCTTTTGTGTATCCGGGAACATTTGATCCGGTAACAGAGGGCCATATGGATATTATCAGGAGAGCCAGCTCCTTGTGCCAGCACCTGGTGGTGGCTGTATTGGACAACGACGCCAAGAGGACGGTTTTCAGCGTGGAGGAGAGAGTTCGCATGTTGGAACTGGCCACTGCCGATATGGACAATGTGAGCATCAGGGCATTTAGCGGGCTTACCGCCGAGTACATGAAGATTACGGGAAATAAGACTCTGGTACGTGGTCTGCGAGCAGTCTCCGACTTTGACTACGAACTGCAGATGGCCCTACTGAACAAGAGCATTAACCCCAATTTGGACACGGTATTCCTGCTGGCCAATCAGGACCATTTGTATCTGAGTTCCAGTGTGGTCAGAGATCTTGCAAAGCACAAGGCTGACCTGACAGGTTTTGTGCCGGAGGAAATCAAGGAGATTGTAGCGGAGAAGTTCTGCTCAAATTGCAAATAAAAAACCTGTATGATATACTGAATTTCAAGTAGGCATACTAATATTCTATAGGGGGTCATATGAATTTTAGAATTCTCATTGATCAGCTTGACAAGATTATAGACGAGGCCAAGGCAGTTCCACTCACAGGACGCTGCATGATTGACAAGGACCAGGTTATCGAGATTCTCAACGAGATGCGCCTGCATTTGCCCGATGAGATCAAGGAGGCCAATCGTATCATCAACAAGAGAGACGAGATTATTGGCAATGCCAGAGCAGATGCCGAGAAGATTTTGGCAGATGCTGACAGACGCCGTGAGTTCCTGTTGGATGAGCATCAGATTACCAACGATGCCCGTCGCATGGCAGACGAGATCTGTGACAAGGCAGACGACTATGACAGACAGATGAGAGAGGCATCCAGACAGTATGCAGACTCCATCCTCTCCGACCTGCAGAAGGCAGTCGGCGAGACCATGTCGGTTATCAACAGCGCATACAATACTACAATGGTTGCATTCCAGGAGTCCCTGGACAAGGCACTGACCCCTGTAGACAAGGATCTCAGCGAGATGAGAGACGTGTTGGAGGCCAACCGCAAGTCAATTTCCGCTGAGGAATAATCTAAAAACAAAACAGAAACACCAGACTCGGAGAGGGTAACCGATCCGAGTTTTGATTTAAGGTACAAACATGCAGAACAAATACCCCGTAGACAAATACAGCGACCACAGCGCTTCCCTGGCCAGACTGCAGGAGCTCAACAGTAGGTTCGCCATGACCAATGGACGCCCTCCAAGGGCATATGTCCAGACCTTTGGCTGCCAGATGAGCGAGGAGGAGGGAGAGAAGATTCTCGGAGTATTGCTGGATAGCGGTATGGTGGAGACCGATTCTCAAAACATGGCAGATGTTATCATCTACAACACCTGTTGTGTCCGGGAAAACGCCGAGCAGAAGGTGTACGGCCATCTGGGAGTTCTCAAGGGCCTCAAGAGGCAGAACCCTAACCTGATTATTGGCATTATGGGCTGCATGACTCAGCAACCGGTTGTTGTAGAGGAGATTAAGCGCAGCTACCGCCACGTGGATATAATTTCAGGCACAGGCAATATAAACAGACTGCCCGATATGCTGTGTGAAGTTATTGACAAGGGCAACAGAGTAGTAGAACTGTCCGGTACGGAGTGTACATCTGAGGGCACCCCCAAGGCCCCCCGCAACAACACCAAGGCACGGGTAACCATTATGTACGGCTGCAACAACTTCTGTTCCTACTGCATAGTTCCCTATGTGAGAGGCAGAGAGCGTTCCAGGTCCGTAGAGGACATTATGGAGGAGGTCAAAAATCTGGCCGCCTCAGGAGTCAAGGAAATAACACTGCTGGGCCAGAACGTAAACTCCTACGGTTCTGAGAGGGGTCTGCCCGGTGGACAGGCTTTTGCGGAATTGCTCCACATGGTGTGCAGAGTGCCGGGACTTAAGAGAGTTCGTTTCATGACATCCCACCCCAAGGATTTGTCGGATCACATTATCGAGGCTGTTGCCACAGAACCCCTGATGTGCAACCAGATTCACCTGCCACTGCAGTCCGGCAGCACCGAGATTCTCAGGCAGATGAACCGCAAGTACACTGCGGATCAGTATATGGAACTGCTGACCAGGATTCGCAACAGAATTCCCGATGTTACAATCTCTACAGATTTGATTACGGGTTTCCCTGGAGAAACAGAGGAGCAGCACCGAGAGTCCATGGAGTTCATTGAAAAATGCGGCTTCGACATGGCATACATATTCATTTACTCCAGGCGCACAGGCACCCCTGCCGCCAAGAGAGAGGATCTGGTGCCGGAGGATGTGGTTCACCGCAGGTTTGAGCAGTTGCAGCAGATTATCACAGACAGCTCATACCGTTCATCCAAGGCCCAGGAGGGCACAGTGTTGCAGGTAATGCACGAGGGCCCCAGCCAGAGCAACCCCAACATGATGACCGGCCGCACCGAGGGCAACAAAATTGTACTGTACAAGTACGACAAATGCGTGCCTGGAGACATATTAAATGTTAAAATAGACACAGCTAAGACCTGGTACCTGGAGGGTACCGTTATAACGGAGGACTAAATGGCACTATCTCCCATGATGCAGCAGTACGTTCAGATTAAGGAACAATACAAGGATGGTATTGTTCTGTTTCGCCTGGGAGATTTTTACGAGACCTTTTTTGACGATGCAATAGTAGCCTCCAGAGATCTGGAAATAACCCTGACGGGCAAGGACTGCGGCTTGCCGGAGCGTGCTCCCATGTGCGGCGTGCCCTACCATGCCATAGATGGCTATGCAGCCCGACTGCTGGAGAAGGGACACCGGGTAGTCATAGTCGAGCAGATTGAGAACCCTGCAGAGGCCAAGGGGCTGGTCAAGAGGGACGTGGTCAGAGTTCTGACTCCCGGCACTGTCAGCGAACAGTCCATGTTGACACAGAATGTCAGCAACTACATAACCTGCGTATATTCGGCGGGAATACTTCACGGCATAGCCACAGCAGAGGTTTCTACAGGCGATTTCAAGGTCACGTCTGCAACCTACGGCGATACAGCAGCCAAAGTGGCAGACGAATTGGCCCGTATTAAGCCTGCAGAGATGTTGTGCTCCTCTGCGCTGCAGCAGGAGGAGGGCCCGGTGGCCAGGACTGTCAGTGCACAGAATATATACACCACGGTGCTTACCGACGGGGAGTTTGAACCCCGGGCGGCCAAGGCCAGGGCAGCAGCCCAGTTTGGCGCGTCAGCTCTGGCGGAGATGAACGAGCTGGAGATGACTGCAGCAGGTACGCTGTTGGCCTATTTGGATGCCACACAGCGCTGTGAGCTGCGCCACATTAACAAATTCAGCGGCTACAGGATCGAGGAATACATGGTTCTGGATCCCTCTTCCCGCCGCAATCTGGAAATATCCGAAAATATAAGAGACAAGAACAAAAAGGCCACACTGGTTTGGGTGCTGGACCGCACTGTTACCTCCCCGGGAGCCCGTATGCTCAGAGTGTGGCTGGAGCAACCCATGCTTAATGTGGATGACATTAACTATAGACTGGACGCGGTTGAGGCCCTTAAGAACGACCTGGTTTTGAGAGATCACATCAGGCAATTGCTCAAGGCCACCTACGACATGGAGAGGCTGGCGGGCAAGCTTATTCTCGGTAGTGTAAACGGCAGAGATCTTATTTCTGTCAAGAATTCCCTGCGAGTTGTTCCGGACTTGAAGGCTGCCCTGGCCAAGCTGCCAGGAGAAATGCTCAAGGACGTCAGAGAGTCTCTGGACGAGATGCCTGAGATATACGATCTGATTGAGAGGGCTATTGACGACTTCCCGCCTGTTACTACCAAGGAGGGCAACGTTATCAAGGCAGGCTATAACAGCGAGGTGGACAGGCTCAGAGATATCAGGGATCACGGCAGAGAGTGGCTGGCCGCCGAGGAGGCAAACGAGCGAGAGAGGACAGGTATCAAGAACCTCAAGATTGGCTACAACAGAGTGTTTGGCTACTATATCGAGGTTACCAAGTCCTTCTATGACCTGGTGCCTCCGGACTATATTCGCAAACAGACCTTGGTTTCAGCAGAGAGATTTATTACCGAGAACCTCAAGAAGATCGAGGAGGACCTGCTGGGTGCCGAGACCAAGCTAATGGACCTGGAGTACAAATTGTTTACTCAGGTTAAGCAGGAACTGCTGGATCGCATAGTTTCCCTTAAATCCACTGCCAACGGAATGGCGGTGCTGGACGCGCTTTGCTCTCTGGCAGAGGCTGCCTCAGAGGGAGGATACGTGCGACCTGTTGTGGACACAGGCAGCGTTATTGATATCAAGGAGGGCAGACATCCCGTAGTTGAGCGGATGCTGGACAGCGGGGCATTTATACCCAACGATACATATCTGGATGCAGGGGACCATAGGGCCATGATTATCACCGGTCCCAACATGTCCGGTAAGTCCACATATATGAGACAGACGGCGATTATTGTGCTCATGGCACAGACAGGATCATTTGTACCTGCCTCCAGTGCACACATAGGCGTGGCAGACCGGATTTTCACCAGAGTTGGAGCCTCTGACGACTTGGCAGGAGGACAGAGTACCTTTATGGTGGAAATGAGCGAGGTCTCAAACATAATAGAAAATGCCACCGCAAACAGTCTGGTTATTTTGGACGAGATAGGCAGAGGAACCTCCACCTACGACGGTCTCTCCATTGCCTGGGCCGTGACAGAACACATGGCAAACCGTATCGGTTCCAGGATGTTGTTCGCTACCCACTACCACGAACTTACAGAGCTCGAAGGCAAGATTGAAGGAGTCAAAAACTATTCCATTGCAGCTCAGGGCAGGGGCAAGTCAATTGTCTTCCTGCACAAGATCAAGCGGGGCGGCGCAGACGGGAGCTATGGTATAGAGGTCGCCAGATTGGCGGGAGTTGCTGACTCGGTTACAGACAGGGCAGAGGAACTGCTGGCACAACTGGAGAGGGCCAACATCGTCCATAGGCCCAAGGTCAAGAAGCAAATAGAGGGCCAGTTCGACCTGCTGACATATTCCAACTTCCCAGCAGAGACCGAGGCAGTTTTGGATATGCTCAAAGCTGTGGAGATTGACAAATTGAGTCCATTAGAGGCACTTAACGTGCTATACCAGATGCAACAGAAGATTAAGAGGGGATAGTTATGGCCAGGATTATTATTCTCGATGAGTTGACAGCCAATCAGATTGCTGCGGGAGAGGTTGTTGAGAGACCTGCCTCTGTGGTCAAGGAATTGGTTGAGAATTCTATAGATGCAGGCGCCACAGCGGTGAGAGTTGATATACGAGGCGGCGGCATCAAATATATCCGGGTTTCCGACAACGGCTGTGGAATCGCATCAGAGGATGTGGCCATGGCTTTCGAGCGCCATGCTACCTCTAAGCTCCGCACTGCCAACGACCTGGAGCGGGGTATTACTACCAACGGATTCCGCGGAGAGGCCCTGGCCAGTATTGCTGCAGTGTCCAATCTTGAAATGATTACTAAGACTGAGGATTCAGACAGCGGCACCAGGATCAACATCAGCGGTGGCGAGGTTATGAACCTGTGTCCCCATGGAGCTCCTACAGGCACAACCATTACCGTTAAGGATCTGTTTTTTAACACCCCGGCCAGATACAAGTTTTTGAAAAAGGACACATACGAAGGCGCAGCAATAGCTGAGCTCCTTAGCCGACTGGCATTGGCACGCCCGGAGGTGGCCATCTCCTTATATAGCGGCGGTGACAAGCAATTTGCAACCACAGGCAACGGCAACCTTAAGGAAACCATATATTCCATATTTGGCGCAGCCATTGCAGACAACCTGGTGGCTGTGTGCTATCAGGAAAATTCCGTATCCATTGACGGATACATAGGCATACCTGCCATAGCCCGAGGTAACAGGGCAAACGAAATCCTGTACTGTAACGGCCGACTGTTCCGCAGCAAGAACATGACTACCGCCCTGGAGATGGGTTACGGCACCCGCCTGATGAAGAAACAGTACCCCTTCGCTTGTCTGAACATACGCGTGGCACCCTGGGCAGTGGATGTGAATGTACACCCGCAGAAGACAGAGGTTCGCTTTGCTGAGGAGGTCAAAGTGGCAGATGCACTGCGCCATGCAGTTGCCGATGCCCTGGCTGAGGGAAACAGCATACCGGATGCACTGCTTAGCGCCAAGAGACAGCCCACATATACGCCGGCTCCGGATCCTGAGGTACAGCAAATTCTGGCAGAACTGCGGGTAGAGGAGCCCAAGGCAGCCTATGAACGCAAAACTGTGGAGTTTGTGCAAAAACCGGTGCTAAACGACGCAGATTTAAATAAGACGACAGAAACGCCCTCAATAGCTCCTGAAATCACCCATACTGAGCCTGTTAAGGCCTCTGTTGTGCCCCCTGTGGAGGAACTTACTCCCGTTGATCTCCCCCAAGAGACCCCCCAGGAGATCCAGCCAGCGGCAGGGAACAGGGAATTTGACCATATGGACTATATGGGATCTCTATGGAATACGTACCTGATTTTTCAAAGGGACAAGGACGCTATTCTCATCGACCAACATGCTGCTCATGAGCGGATTCGCTTTGAGAGACTGCTGGCAGAGTATCGCCGTGGAGAGATTGAGCAGCAGCAAATGCTGTTCCCCATAACAGTTTCTCTCACATCCTCAGAGTATGCGGCGGTATTCAGTTACAGTAGCCAGTTTGAAAGTCTAGGTGTAGATTTTGAAGATTTTGGCAAAAATACCATTGTAGTACGCGCTATTCCAACAAACGCCGATACAGATAATTTCCCGGAGACCTTTGTATATATGCTGGACAGGCTAATGAGTGGTCAGACGGTTTCAGCCAAGCCGGAGACATTTCTTTACAAGATTGCCTGTACCGGTGCAGTCAAGGCAAACCAGCGCCTGGACAGGACAGAAATCGATAGGTTGGTAGAGGACCTTAAGACCCTGGATAATCCATTCAACTGCCCCCATGGCAGGCCTACGGCCATCAAGCTGACCCTCTCCGATGTGGAGAAGATGTTCCGGAGAATATTATGACAAAGCCATTAGTGCACATAGTGTGCGGACCCACGGCCTCCGGCAAGACAGCCTACGGTATTGATCTGGCTCTGAAAAACAGGGGCGAGGTGGTGAACTGTGACTCCATGCAGGTGTATAAATACCTGGATATTGGCACCGGCAAGCCTACTTCTGATGAGATGCAGGGTATTCCTCATCATCTGATGAGCGTGCTGGAGCCTGATGAGTTCTACAGCGTGGCCAAGTACAAAGAGGATGCAGTTAATGCTATCCAGGAAATATTGGCTAGGGGCAGCACTCCGATTGTAGTTGGAGGTACGGGGCAGTATGTCAGCGCCCTGATGGACAACATTTCCTATGCGGAGATGGAAACCGACGGAGACCTACGGGCAGAACTACAGCAACAGGCTGCAAGTCAGGGCACCCAGGCTATCTACGACCGCCTTGTGGAACTGGATCCGGATGCCGCCAAGAGACTTTCCCAGGCGGACACCAAGAGGATTATCCGAGCCCTGGAGATTAAGCTGACTACAGGCCGCTCCATATTGGACATCGAGGCCGAGTCCCGCAGGGTTGAATCCCCATATCAATTTGAAGTACACATGATAGATATGCCCAGGGAACAGCTCTACGATAGGATTAACCGCCGTGTGGACCTTATGGTGGAGAGGGGTTTGATAGAAGAAACCAGGATGTTTATGAGCTGGAATTTGCCGGAAACATGCCCCTGTGCCAAGGCGATTGCTTATAAGGAAATGGCCGCATATATTCGAGGAGAACAGTCTTTGGAGGAGGCCAAGGATTACCTGAAGCAGAAAACGAGAAACTACGCAAAACGACAACTGACCTGGTTCAGAAATAAAATTCGCTCCTGATTTGTGCAAGAGGCTAATTATAGTGTGTTTTTTTGTCCGATTTTGAAAACACTTTTTTAGAAATTAGTATATAATCAGCACGAACAGAAAAACACACCATTTAACTTAACAGAAAGAGATATTGAAGGGGAATTTTTAATGGAAAAAGACATAAAGAACAGGGGAATCAACATTCAGGATGTATTCTTGAACCATGTACGCAAGACCAACAACCCGGTAACAATTTTCATTACCAACGGTGTTCAGGTTAGAGGATTAGTTAAAGCGTTTGACAACTTTATCGTTGTGCTGGAGACAGATGGCAGGCAGCAGATGATTTACAAGCATGCTATTTCTACCATATCTCCCACTAGGGCTATCGACGTATTGTTTACCTCAAATCCTAATGAGGACTAGTCCGACAGACAAATATGGATGAAGACAAACCCCGAGTATCTCAGCGATGCTCGGGGTTGTTTCTTTTCAGAGTTATCAATATGGGTGCGACGGTGGTATGTTGCCCTACACAAACTCCATAAAGACTTGGTTGGCCAGGTCCAGGCCCAGGTCTGTGAGCCTGATACCCAATTGATCTCGGCTAAGTAATCCCCGATCTACCAACTTGTCTACTACCCCAGGGTAGGCTTCGTCCAGACTGCAGCCAAAAGTTTCTCGGAAGGAATCAAACTGTATGCCATCCAACATCCTGAGCCCTGTAAACATGTATTCCGACATGTGGTTGGGGATGCTGCGCACCTCGTGAACTATGGCTGGACCTCGCCCCGCCATAAGGGCCTCCGACCAGATTTCCAGGGATTCGGGATTTCCAAATCTATATTCCAGCATCAGGGAATGAGCTGCAGGCCCCAAACCCAGGTAATCCCGGTCACGCCAGTACCTGACGTTATGTGTGGATCTCATGCCGGGGCGAGACCAATTGGAAATCTCGTACTGTAGGTAGCCTGCTTGAGCCAGTCTGCGCCTGTAGGTGTAGTACATTTGCCTCTCGGCTTCTTCGTCGGGCAGGGTCAAGGAGCCCTGGTCCAGCATCTGTTCCAAGGGGGTGTCAGGATCAATCATCAGGCTGTAGGCCGATATGTGCTCAGGCGCCAGTTCAATGAGGTAGTCTATATCTCTCTCCACGGATTGGACAGTCTGCCCAGGCAACCCAAACATCATATCGATGCTGATGTTGTCAAAACCTGCCAGGCGTGCCATGTGGTAGCATTGTTCAAAGGTTTTTCGGTCATGAATCCTGCCCAGAGAGGACAACAGTTCGTCATCTGAGGATTGAAGGCCCATGCTGAGCCTGTTGGCGCCTATAGCCCTCATGGAATTCAACTTGTCTGAACTCAGAGTGCCCGGATTTGACTCAAAGGTAAATTCTGTAACCGGAGCCAGATCAAAGTGGCTACGTATAATATGTCCCAGTCTGTCCAGATGCTGCGATGACAGGAGAGAGGGCGTTCCACCTCCTACAAAAACGGTATCCACAGAGAGCTTGCCATACAGTCTCTCCCGCAGGACGCACTCCAACTCCAGACAATCCAGGTATTTGTCCACCATAGACAAATTCGCTCCACAGGGAACAGAATAAAAACCACAATATATGCACTTGTGTCTGCAAAATGGAATGTGGATGTATAGACCGATAGTGCTCATGGTCAATCGATTTTGAGAATCTCCATGAAGGCCTCTTGAGGAATTTCGACCGTACCGAACTGGCGCATACGCTTTTTGCCCTCCTTTTGCTTCTCCAGGAGCTTCTTCTTACGTGTGATGTCGCCACCGTAGCACTTGGCGGTAACGTCCTTGCGATAGGCACGGACAGTCTCGCGGGCAATAATTTTGCCGCCGATATATGCCTGAATCGGTACCTCAAACTGCTGCCTTGGAATAACGTCCTTGAGGCGTTCTGCTAATCTGCGGGCCCTGGGATAGGCATTGTCCTTAAACACGATAAAGGACAGAGCATCCACAATTTCTCCGTTCATATAAAAGTCCAACTTCACCAAGTCCGACTGGGCATATCCCTTGAGTTCATAGTCAAAGGAAGCATATCCCTTGGTGCGGCTCTTGAGTGAGTCAAAGAAGTCGTAAATTATCTCGTTGAGAGGGATCTCATATTCCAAAATAACTCTGGTTACATCCAGATACTTCATGTCCAGGTACACGCCACGACGCTCCTGCACCAGCTGCATAATGTTGCCTACATACTCCTTGGGAGTCATGATAGAGGCGGACACAATGGGCTCCTCCATGTATTCGATCTCTGTGGCTGCAGGCAGGTTAGAGGGGTTGTCCAAATCTATAACAGTACCGTCGGTCTTGTGAACCTTGTAGATAACGCTGGGAGCAGTGGTGATAATATCCATATTGTACTCCCTCTCAAGGCGCTCCTGAATAATCTCCATGTGCAGTAGACCCAGGAAGCCGCAGCGGAATCCAAAGCCCAGAGCGGCGGAGGTTTCAGGCTCGAAGTGGAAGGCAGCATCGTTTAGCTGCAGCTTTTCCATAGCCTCCTTGAGCTCGTCATATTCGGAGCCGTCCAGTGGGTAAATGCCGCAGTATACCATGGGATGAACCTCGTGATAACCGGGCAAGGGCTCTGCAGCAGGTCTGCTGTCAAGGGTAATGGTATCGCCAACCGTAATGTCCCTGACGTTCTTGATGCTGGCAATAATATATCCAACCTCTCCTGCCAGCAGTTCTTTGGTGGGGACATAACCGCCGGGTTTAAAGTATCCAAGCTCTGTAATCTGGTATACGGAGCCGGAATTCATAAATCTGATGGAGTCGCCGGTCCTGACAGAGCCGTCCTTAATGCTGGTGTGTACAATTACGCCCTTGTAGCTGTCGTAATATGAGTCGAAAACCAGTCCCTTGAGGGGTGCGTCCTCGTCTCCTTGGGGACAGGGCAAAGTATCAATGATGCGGTCAAAGACCTCGGGAATATTAATCTTGTTCTTGGCTGAGATGCATGGAGCCATGGAGGCGTCAATGCCGATAACGTCCTCAATCTCTGCTCTGGCAGCCTCGGGGTCTGCACTGGGGAGGTCCACCTTGTTGAGAACAGGCAGAATCTCCAGGTCGTTGTCAATGGCCAGGTAGACGTTGGCCAGAGTCTGTGCCTCTACGCCCTGTGCAGAGTCAACAACAAGAATGGCTCCCTCGCAGGCGGCCAGGGAGCGGGATACCTCGTAGCTAAAGTCCACGTGTCCGGGGGTGTCGATCAGGTTAAAAGTGTATTCGTGGCCGTCGGAATGCTTGTACACCATACGAACGGATTGAGCCTTGATGGTAATGCCACGCTCTCTCTCCAGGTCCATGTTGTCCAGCACCTGATCCTCCATCTCTCTGGCGGTCAGCACGCCGGTGGCCTCTATAAGCCGGTCAGCCAATGTGGATTTGCCGTGGTCGATGTGTGCGATGATGCAAAAATTGCGTATATATTTCTGTCGTTCAGACATGCAAGAAATCTCCATCCGTAAAAATGTCGGATTAATTTTACACTAAAAGAAACATAGCGTAAAGTTGCCATTATTTCCCGGTTTCTGTACTTCATGGAAGTGGGGGTTTTGGAAATACTATTCCAAAACTAAGTCAGGATTATTTTCAATGATGGATAGAGAATACAAGCGAGACATACCTTCTCCGGAGACTGCGCCTGTGGACGATTCGGTGGACAAGACCATGTACTGCAGGCTCCATGGAGATGCAGTGCCTCAGGCAGGAAATCTGAGAAATATGGAAGTGGCCGATATGTGCCAGGTCAGAACGGACATGGCAGCGGAGTGTGTGGGAGCCATTCAGGAGCCCATAGACGGAGTTGAAATGTCTGAATCCATGCATTCCCATGGAATTAAACTTACCAGGGTTATGATCACATCACGGGAGGCATCGGAATCCTTGGGGAAACCCGAGGGAACCTACCTGACGGTGGATATGCCTGCAGACGCAAACACTGCCAACGAGGCAGCAGCTTATGATACCTGTGTAGATCTGTGCGCCCAGTGCATACGAGAACTGGCGGGACACCTGTCCTCAGATGCCCCAATAATGGTTTTGGGCCTGGGAAATCGATATGTGACGGCAGATAGTCTGGGCACCAAGGTTACGGAGCAGGTATTGGTCACACGCCATATGTGGGATGCAGTTCCCGAGGAAATCACTCGTGGCATACGGTCCATGTGTGCCATTGCTCCTGGGGTAATGGGCATAACAGGTATTGAGACTGCAGAAACAGTCAAGGGCCTGGTGGAAACGGTAAAGCCCTGCCTGGTACTGGCAATTGACGCTCTGGCCTCTCGCAGTGTGGAGAGATTGGGCAGATCCGTACAGTTCAGTGACAGCGGAATTGTTCCCGGGTCGGGAGTAGGAAACAGGAGGATGGAATTGTCCCAAAACACATTGGGAGTACCGGTAATTGCTGTCGGTGTCCCCACTGTAGTGGACGCTGCAACTCTGGCAGTGGATGCGGTGGAGATGACGGTGACCGGATTAAGAGAACAACTGGACAAGGCAGAGCACAAGGAAGAAAACCCGGAACTGTTTGGACTGCTGGACAACCTGACCCCATATCAGAAGCAACTCCTGTTTCGGGAAGTGCTATATCCCAGAATAGGCGACATGGTGGTAACGCCCAAGGACGTAGATGCGCTTATTGAAAAGATGTCGGCAGTCATATCCGCCGCCATTAACCAGGCCTTCCATGGAGTCAATACCAGAAAGCAGGCAGAGGAATATATATGGACAAACGTAGAGTAATTTTATGGTCTCTGGTGGCGCTCTTTTCTATGATGGTGTGCCTTGTCATGGTGTTAAGCTTTGCAGGGGCCGATGCAGAGAAGAAGGTTCAGGTTGCCATAGATCCGGGCCACGGAGGACAAGATTCGGGCAGCACTTACGATGGGGTGGAGGAGAAGACCCTCAATCTCAATATTGCCCTTTATCTGGCAGAGGAACTGGACGAACGAGGCATTTCATATATTCTAACCAGGGAGAATGACAGCTTTGTATCCCTAGGAGACAGAGCGTATATTGCCAACGATGCCAAGGCAGAATTGTTTATCAGCATACATCATAATGCCATTAAGAACGCCACTTCTGCCAATGGAACAGAAACTCTGTATTATCCAAACAGCGCTGAGGATTGCAAGCTCAGCGGAGAAGAACTGGCCTCCATAATACAGAGGCACCTGATTACAGAATTGGGAACCAGGGACAGAGGCGTAATTTCACGACCGAATCTGGCAGTTATTCGAAAGACTAACATGCCCGCCTGCATCGCAGAAATAGGATATCTGTCCAACGCAAACGAGCGTGGATTGTTGGTTTCCGACAACTTTCAACGGTTGGCAGCCAAGGCTTTGGCAGATGCAATTGAGGAGGCGCTGGGCAGGATCGAAGAGTGAGTTGAAACCGTTGAACGTATTGACAAAAACCGCTGTGTGGCATACAATTCATGTATCTTTTGAAGGGGGCGTAGGCACGATATGATGAGCAATATGATGATGCCCGTTTCGGCCTACTAATCGTTCTCGAGAGATACGTGATTTCGATTTGCAGGCGTCTTTGGTTTAATCCAGACGCCTTTTATTTTATCAGTGGCAGAGTATGCCACGTTTAGGAGGTTTTTATGGCTAACAAGAGTGGCATTGGCACCACCTGCGTACAGGGTGGATACACACCCGGCAACGGAGAGCCCAGACAGATTCCGATATACCAGAGCACAACATTTAAGTATGTAACCAGCTCCGACATGGGCAAGCTTTTTGACCTGGAGGCCAGCGGTTATTTTTACACAAGATTGCAGAACCCTACTAATGACTATGTTGCAGCTAAGCTTACAGAGCTTGAGGGCGGTACAGCAGGCATGCTCACATCCTCCGGACAGGCAGCCAACTTCTTTGCGATTTTCAATATCGCAGGAGTGGGAGATCATGTGGTCAGCACTTCCAGCATTTATGGAGGCACATACAATCTGTTTGCAGTTACGATGAAGCGTATGGGTATTGACTTTACTTTTGTTTCACCTGACTGCACAGCGGAGGAATTGGACGCAGCATTCAGACCGAACACCAAGGCTGTATTTGGCGAGACCATTGCTAACCCTGCCTTGACAGTTCTTGACTTTGACAAGTTTGCCTCCGCAGCTCATAAGCATGGGGTGCCCCTTATCGTCGACAACACCTTTGCCACACCTGTTAACTGCAGACCCTTTGAGCATGGCGCAGACATTGTCACACACTCCACAACCAAGTACCTTGATGGCCACGGAGTCTCAGTAGGCGGTGCTATTATCGACAGCGGCAAGTTTGATTGGACACAGTATCCAGACAAGTTCCCCGGACTCTGTACTCCCGACGATAGCTACCACGGTGTAACATATACAGAGAGATTTGGCATCGAGGGCGCCTTTATTACCAAGGCTACAGTACAGCTCATGAGAGATTTCGGAGCAATCCAGTCACCTCAGCATGCTTTCTACATCAACTTGGGCATGGAGAGCCTCCATGTGCGCATGAAGAGACACTGTGATAATGGTCTTGCAGTTGCCAAGTTCCTGCAGAATCACCCCAAGGTAACCTGGGTCAGATATCCCGGACTGCCCGGAGATGACCAGTACGAGCTGGCACAGAAGTATATGCCATCAGGCACATGCGGTGTAGTCAGCTTTGGTGTTAAGGGCGGCAGAGCTGCAGCAGAGGCCTTTATGGGCAAGCTTAAGTTGGCTGCCATTGAGACCCACGTTGCAGATGCCAGGACTTGCTGCCTACATCCTGCCAGCGCAACACACAGACAGATGAATGACGACGAATTAGCTGCAGCCGGAGTATCACCTGACCTTGTAAGGTTCTCATGTGGTATCGAGGATGCAGAGGATCTTATTGCAGATATTGCACAGGCATTGGAGGATTAATCAGATGCCCATCAAAATTCCCAATGAGTTACCTGCAGCCAAGGTGCTCACTGACGAGAACATCTTCATAATGACCGAGACCAGGGCTGTTCAGCAGGATATGAGACCCCTGCAGATTTTGGTGCTTAACCTGATGCCCACCAAGGTTGCAACAGAGACACAGCTGGCAAGGTTGCTCAGCAACACACCCCTGCAGGTGGAGCTTGAGCTGATGCAGACAGCTACCCACCAGGCCAAGAATACCTCGGCAGAGCATATGCTCAAGTTCTACACTACCTTTGACAAGGTCAAGGACAGATATTTTGACGGCCTGGTTATTACCGGAGCACCTGTTGAGCATCTGGAGTTCGAGGAGGTTGAGTATTGGCAGGAACTGTGTGAAATCATGGAGTGGAGCAAGACCCACGTCCACAGCACTTTCCACATCTGTTGGGGAGCACAGGCAGGTCTGTATTACCACTATGGCATTCCCAAGATTCCTTTGGAGGCCAAGGTGTTTGGCGTATTTCCTCACGTAGTTGAGAGGCGTTCCTCTATGCTGATGAGGGGATTTGACGACGAGTTCTACGCACCCCATTCCAGGCACACCACTGTGGATCGCAGCGCTGTGGAGGCATGTTCTAAATTAAAGATTCTGGCCTCATCCCCGGAGGCAGGCATATATGCAATGGCCACTGAGGGCGGACGACAGGTATTTATAACAGGCCACTCCGAATATGATCCCAACACCCTGGACGGAGAGTACCGCAGGGACAAGGCGCTGGGCTTGCCCATTGCTGTGCCCAAGTACTACTATCCCCAGGACGACGATACTCAAGCACCTATTGTGCGCTGGCGCAGTCACGCACATCTGTTGTACTTTAACTGGCTCAATTACTTCGTGTATCAGACCACTCCTTACGAGATTGACAAGATTACACCTATGACGTAGAGAAGTAAGAGGTAAAAAGTGAAGGGTGAAGAGAGTTTTAGGAGATAAAATGGAAGACCAGCTTTCTTTATTTGGTAGTGCATCAGAGACTTCCGAAAACACACAAATAGCAGAAAAGATACGCAATCTCTGTGATTACCTTAATCACAACAGCTATCTGTACTATGTGCTGGATAGACCTGAGATAACGGACCACGAATACGACATGGCGTTCAGGGAACTGTCCGATTTGGCGGCTCAGTATCCGAATCTGATGCCTGCAGATTCTCCTCTGGCCAGAGTAGGTGGACAGGTGTTGTCCGGATTTACCAAGGTAAATCACGAGGTCCCCATGCAGAGCTTGGAGGACTTGTTCAGTGAGGAGGAGGTCACCGCCTGGGTGTCCGACCTGATGGCCAAATACGGCCGGGATATAGTTTTTTCTGTAGAACACAAGATCGACGGCCTGTCCGCATCTGTTTTGTACCGGGATGGTATATTGGTGAGGGGTGCTACCAGAGGCAATGGACTGGTAGGTGAGGACGTAACAGAAAATATGAGGACCATCGGATCCCTGCCGCTGTCTGTCAAGGGGGCTCCCCAGATGCTGGAGGTCAGGGGAGAGGTGTATATATCCAAGGCGGACTTTGCAGAACTCAACAGGCAGGCAGACGAAAACGGTCAGCAACCCTTTGCAAATCCACGCAACGCGGCCGCAGGATCACTGAGACAGCTTGATTCCAGAATTGCAGCCAAGAGACATCTCAATATATTTGTTTTTAACATACAGCGGAGTTCTCAGGAACTGGACATTCACAGCCACACAGAGGGCTTTGAGTACCTGAGGAGTCTGGGATTTAAGGTCATCCAGGGTTACCGCAAATGCAATACTCCCCAAGAGGTTTGGGACGCCATTTGCGCCATCGGTGAGGAGCGTTCTGCACTGCCCTACGACATTGATGGAGCTGTTATTAAGGTGGACGACCTGTCCCTCAGGAGCACCATAGGCGGCACCAGCCATGCGCCAAAATGGGCAGTGGCATACAAATATCCGCCGGAACAGCAGCCCACCAGGGTTACAGATATTACTATCCAGGTGGGTCGCACAGGTGTTCTCACGCCTACAGCGGAGTTGGAACCTGTCAGATTGGCAGGATCGACTGTGTCCAGAGCAACTCTGCACAACGCTGACTACATTCGAGACAAGGACATTCGCATAGGCGACACTGTGTGGGTGCAGAAGGCCGGCGACATTATACCTGAAATAGTCAGAGTGGAGACAAACCTGCGCCCTGCAGACAGCATACCCTATGTTTTCCCTACCACCTGCCCGGTATGCGGCTCCGAGGTGGTTCGTGAGAATCAGGAGGTGGCTTGGAGATGTACAGCCACAGACTGTCCCGCCCAGTTGGTCAGGAGCCTGATACACTACGTACAGAGGGATGCTATGAACATCGAGGGATTAGGAGATGCTCTGGCAGAAACCCTGGTCAAGGAACATATTATTAGCGATGTGGCGGACCTGTACAGACTGTCCGAACACAGAGATCAGATAGAGGCACTGGACAAGATGGGAGCCAAGTCTACAGACAACCTGTTGGAGGCCATTGAGCGATCCAAGGAATCCGGTCTGGATAAGCTGTTGTATGGCCTGGGTATCAGACATGTGGGAAAACATACGGCCCGTATGATCGCCAAGGAATACCCGTCTATCAGGCAGCTTATGGATGCAGATGAGGACAGGTTGGCCTCGGTAGAGGACGTGGGTCCAGTTATTGCCCATTCCGTTACACAATACTTTTCCCAGCCCGGCAACCGCAGCCTGGCAGAGAGATTGGAGGCCTACGGAGTCAAGGTCACATACGACAATGGCCAAGTCAGTTCCAGGTTTGCCGGCATGAATATTGTGGTTACCGGCAAGCTGGAGAACTTCGGCAGAGACCAGATCAAGGCTGTTATCGAAGCTCACGGAGGCAAGTCCTCTGACAGCGTATCCAAGAAGACAACTTATGTGTTGGCAGGTGAAAACAGTGGCTCCAAAGAGACCAAGGCTCGCCAGCTTGGTATACCCGTCATATCCGAGAAAGAATTTATGGAAATGTTGGAAGATTAACCAGAAAACCTCTGCAATAAATAGCATCTCTTGGGAAAAATAGTTTCAGGAATATTTATCGGAGAGATATTATGAACAGAGGATTTTTGAAGGGCATGATCATGGGCACAATGGCCGGAGTTGCAGTAGGTACAGCTACAGAGATGTGGAAGATGTCCAGTGAGGGCAAAAAGAACAAGATGGTCAACAAGGGCAAGAGATTTGTCAACGACCTGATGGACTGAGATGGATATATGTCGGGAGGCTAGTCCTCCCGGTATATTAATTTTACGGAGGATTTTATGTACATAAGCGACAGAACAGGAATAGGTATTCCTCAGATTTGGCTTCCCAGGGAGGGCACAGATCTGTCAAAGTGGGCATGCATTGCCTGTGACCAGTATACTTCTCAACCTGAGTATTGGCAGGAGGTGGAGAAATTTGTGGGTTCAGCACCCTCCACATTGAGAATGATGCTTCCGGAGGTGTATTTGCCTGCCACGGAAGATGACCTGTCCCGCATCGACGGCTATATGGCGGAGTATATTGAGAGTGGCATCCTGGAAAACAAGGGTGAATACATTACATATGTTGAGAGAGGCAGTTCCAACGGAAAGACACGCCATGGATGGATTGTTGCAGTAGATCTCGAAAAATACGAGTTTGACCCAACCAAGCAGGCCCTGATCAGAGCCTCAGAGGCTACAGTCGTCAGCCGTATTCCCGCACGAGTTAATATTCGCGCCAGTGCCAGGTTGGAAATGCCCCACGTTATGCTGTTGGTAGATGATCCACAGTATTTATTGGATGAGATTACTTCTGCAGGAAATGTACAGCAGATTTATGATCTGGATTTGATGGCCCAAGGCGGACACATCAGCGGATACAGACTGTCAGAAACTACGGCTCACCAATTGCTGGATGCCATGGAAGGTATGATTTCTCCCGGAGGAATGCTGTTTGCAGTTGGGGACGGCAACCACTCCCTGGCTGCAGCCAAGACATATTGGGAGCAGCTTAAGGCACAGGGCGCCCCAGAGAGCCATCCCGCCAGATTTGCCTTAGTAGAGGTTGTGAACATCCACGACAGAGCCCTGGACTTTGAACCCATTCACCGGGTTGTATTGGGCGCTGATATGCAGCAGTTCTTTGACCAGTTGAATGCATATTTTGCGGAGCAGGGAGTGGAGCTGACAGATGAGGGTCGTGAGCCCGTATTTACTCTGTATTATGATGGCAATACCTTGCCTGTCTACACAGAGGCACAGATACCCATGATAGTACAGCCTATTCAGCAGTTCCTGGATAGATTTGGGGCAGAGGTGGACTATATTCACGGAGGCGACCATCTTATGACAATTTGCGACAGAGATAGAGCTATCGGAATTCTGTTGCCTGCGATTTCGAAAAGCGGAGTTATGGAGAGCGTTTCCCGGAGCGGAGCCCTGCCCCGCAAGGCCTTTTCCATGGGCGAATCCACCGACAAGCGCTACTATATGGAGTGCCGCATTATACGTCCGTAGTTTTGGACCGTCAACCGGACAATTTGGCCGAATTTGTGTCCTGTTAGAAGGATAGATGATAATATATAGATACAACTGACAAGGAGGAAAAACTATGTCTGAAAAACAAACTTACAAAGCTCAGAGAAACCGCAAGACATTGGACATGCTGAAAAAATACGTGCCCATCGTTCTTGTTGTGATTCTGGCACTGGTTGTTGTGTTCAACAGCTTCTATGTAATCGAGTCCGGAGAGGAGGCAGTTATCTGCCGGTTTGGAGCATATTCCCATACGGATTCCCAAGCAGGTATACGATTCAAGGTTCCCTTTGTGGACACCGTATACAAGGAGAATGTCAGCAAGGTCAGGAGATACGAGTTTGGCTATGTGACAATGGATGCCACTACAAATAACGTTACATATTCCGACTCCTCCGATGACGTTATGATGCTTACCAGCGACGAATGTCTGGTAAATGTAGAGTGCAGTGCGCAGTACATGATTTCCGATCTGTACACCTACCTGTTCAAGACCGAGAGCCCCGATGAAACCTTCGCAGTGCTGGTCAAGACAGCTCTCCGCAGGGCCATTGCAAACCACACCCTGGACGAGTCAATGACAGATAACAAGTCCGCAGTTCAGCAGGAAATCTTCGACGACCTGCAGAACATGTGCAGAGAGTACAAGCTGGGCCTTACAGTTATGAATGTGCAGCTCCAGGACGTAAACCCGCCGGAGGAGGTACAGAGCGCATTTAAGGATGTGGCCAGCGCCAGAGAGGACAAATCCACATACATCAACGAGGCAAACAGCTATGCCAACGAGATTATACCCATTGCCAGAGGTAAGGCTCAGTCTGTGACAAACTCCGCAGAGGCATATGCCCAGACCAAGGTTGCCACAGCAGAGGGAGATGTAGCTCAGTTTATGGCACTGCACGAGCAGTTCGCTCAGTACGAGGATATTATGAAGACACGTTTGTATTTGGAGACCATCGAGCAGGTTCTCGGAGGAGCCACCATCTACATCATGGACGAGGATGCCAGCAACGTTAACACCCTGTTGCCCCTGTCATCCATAACGGAAAACAAATAGGAGGCTACCATGAAGAAAACTATCATTATTTGCATTGTGGCAGTGCTTGCTATTATTTTGATTAATACCGCTTATTTCACAGTAGACGAGACACATCAGGTGGTTATCTCCCGCTTTGGCGAGATTGTCAAGGTGGTAGTGCCTGAGGAAACCTATGAGACAGTCAAGGCAGAACTGGCCGCAGATTCCAGATTTGATGGCATCAAGGTGGAGCAGGGCAGAGGCCTGTTCTTTAAGGTGCCCTTTATAGACACGGTCCAGTATTTCTCCACCCAGCTATATACATACGATGCTTCTGCCAGAGAGGTTATCACCTATGACAAGAAGTCAGTTACCATAGACAACAGTGCCCAGTGGCATATCACTAATCCTGTTCTGTTCAAGGTAAGTATCGGCAGCGTCAACAACGCCCAGAGCCGTATTGACGACCTACTGTATTCCAAGATGAACGAGAAGGTTGGTAAGATTACAGCTGCAACCCTCATTTCAGACAGAGAGACGTCTGAGGAAATGCTCATGCAGATTGCAGATGAGAACAACAGCACCCTCAACCAGTACGGCATGAATATCACATTTGTGCGTATCAAGAAGGCCGACTATCCCGAGGAGAACTACGATAACATCTACGATCGTATGATTGCAGAGCGAAACCAGATGGCTACTCTGTACCGTTCAGAGGGTCAGGAGGAGGCTCTTAAGATTAAGTCCGATGCCGACAAACAGGCAGCAGTTATCACAGCTGAGGCAGAGAAGCAGGCTGCAATTACCCGAGGCCAGGCAGATGCTGATGCGGCCAAGATTTACAACGAGGCATATGCCGTAGACAGGGAGTTCTATGAGTTCTACAGGACCCTGTTGGCATACAAGGAGAGCCTGACAGATGCTGACACAACTATCATTATCGACAAGGATTCTCCCTTTGCACAGTACCTGTACGGAGTAGACTAATCGGAGGACATAGATGGATTACATTATCATTGGATTGTTGGTGGTGCTGATTCTGGCAGTGATGGGGCTCACATTGCAGCTCCGCTCCCTCAAGGCCACCAGCACTAACCGGGAGGACCGATCTGCAGAGGAACTGCGCAAGATGGAGCAGCAGATTCGCCAGCAGTTGGCAGAGAACCGCCGTGAAATGGTGGAGGGAGTTCAGCGAGTCAACGACCGAGTTGGCAAGGGCCAGATTGACATGATGCGAGCCCAGGCCGAACAGTCCGAGAAGATGTATTCCCATATGTCCAATCAGACCAAGGAGATCAACGAAACTCTGTCCAAGTCCGTAAAGGACCTGCAGGGCAGCAACGAAAAGAAGCTGGACGAGATGCGTGCAGTTGTAGATGAGAAACTGACTGCTACTCTCAAGGAGCGATTGGATTCCAGTTTCAAACAGGTGGGAGACCAGCTGCAGAACGTATACAAATCCATGGGCGAGATGAAGGAACTGGCCGGTGGAGTGTCGGAGCTGCAGAGAGTGCTCACCAATGTAAAGTCCAGGGGAACCTGGGCAGAGGTACAGCTGGGCAACATTCTGGAGCAGACCCTTACGGAGAACCAATTCCTCCGCAATGCCTCCATCAAGAACAACCGGGAGCGAGTGGAATTTGCTGTGAAGATCCCTTCCAGAGACGAGGATGGCAAGTATGTATTGCTGCCCATCGACTCCAAGTTCCCCCAGGACGACTATGTGAGGTTGCAGGACGCTGCAGACAAGGCAGACAGGGCAGGAGTTGAGCTCTACGGCAAAGCGCTGGAGCAATCCATCAAGAAGTTTGCATCTACCATCGCAGACCTGTACATCGACGTACCCAAGACAACAGATTTTGCCATTATGTTTCTGCCCACTGAGGGCCTGTACGCAGAGGTTCTGCGTCGCCCGGGGCTGTCGGAGGAGCTGCAGAACAAGTACAGGATCATGGTTGCCGGCCCTACGACCATTACGGCTTTCCTGAATACACTGAATGTGGGATTCAAGACAATTGCCCTGGACAAGAAGGCCTCTGAGGTATGGAAGATTTTGGGAGCAGCCAAGCAGCAGTATGAGACCTTTGCTGTAGCACTGGAGAAGGCAAAGCGGAAAATCGGCGAGGCAGATAAGGCCCTGGACGATGCCACCAAGCGCAACACCATCATCCAGAACAAGCTCAAGACCGTTGAGGTTCTGGACGATGCCGAGGCCAACGAACTGCTAGGCACAGCAGGGATTGAGTCCTATACCTTGGAGGAGACAGGAGACCTATAGCTCTTTTGGGCAGAGCTGGTTAGCAGAGCATTCACTCCGTGGAAAACGGAACCTGCAGCCAATGCGCTTCCCGGACCTAACAGGGCTAGGGCGCATAGAGATATAGCTGCTACCGGGGTGGAGTCCGGACCGATTTTGGGCCTGAGGTGTCTGCCCAGAGTTGTTTCGGACAGCAGGCAACAGAGCAGTGCAATGAGACAATATCTGAGAGCCCTGATGGAACCGTATGCCCCCAACAAAACGGGATATATGGTGCCAACAAGTGCCACCCAGCCTATAGAGGGCACAAACATGCAGCATAGGGTAGTGAAGGCACAG
>JAFVXO010000031.1 GCA_017501105.1 Clostridia bacterium
ACAGAGGAGGAAGTTTCCATTCTCCACGACATTCTGGGCGAGATCAACGCATAATAGCTTAGCATATGTTACTTAATATGGAGAGTGCGCATCCACGGCGTACTCTCCATTATGTTATATGGACACCTGGGGAGGGAAAAGAGAGACATGGAAGTGAAAAGGAGCGGACAGAGAGATTACAGCAACCGAATATGGGAGTTGGATGCCCTGCGCGGATTTCTCATCCTCCTGGTGGTGTTTGACCATCTGGCTTGGGACCTGGGCTGGAGTGGCATTGATTTCCAATCGAAAACAGGCCAGTGGCTGGCCAGAGTCAGCGATCTGTATTTGGGAGGAGTGCTGAGAACTGCCACGCATACTGCATTTGTAGTGTTGTTTGTGGCAATTTCCGGTGTATGCTGTTGCCTGTCAAGGAACAACCTACGCAGAGGACTCAGGATGGGATTGTTTGCGGTGACACTGACGGTAGTCACGGTTGTGGCCGACAGCATCATGCCAGGCGACATCGCAATTTACTTTGGAATAATTCACTGCATTGCAGTGTGTCAGATATTGTATGGGCTGTTGGAGCGGATTCGTTGTCCCAAGACAGTCCTGTTTGTGCTTGCAGTGGCAGCGCTGGTGGTTGGAGCCTACTATCAGGAGGCGCCCTTGGGCATGGACGTAACATGGCAGTACCCATTTGTATCCAATTGGTTGGGGCACAAGGAGAGCGGAGACTTTTGGCCTCTGTTGCCCTTCCTGGGATGGTTCCTGGTGGGAGCTCTGCTTGGAAAGGTCATATACAAGGAGGGCAAGTCCGTGGTAAATGTGCCATATGAACCGGGCCTGCGCTGGCTGCAATTTGCCGGCAGACACTCCCTGGCATTCTATTTTGGAGGACAGATTGTGGGCTTTGGACTGATATTTGTCCTGGTTACATGGTGTGGTTTCTAGGAGATTGCAGTGTTTAGCAAAGTTCCCCAGTACGCGTTAAGAGCAATAGAGATATTACAAGGTCACGGATTTCAGGCCCACCTGGTGGGAGGCTGCGTCCGTGATATTCTTATGGGACGAGAGCCACAGGACTACGATATTAATACAAACGCAATGCCCCAGCAGATGCAGCGGGCCTTTGAAGGATACAGGCAGGTGGAAACGGGTATTAAGCACGGAACCCTGTCCGTCTGGATAGAAAACCATCAGATAGAGATAACAACATACCGCAGGGATGGAAAATATAGCGATGGGCGCCACCCCGACTCGGTGGAGTTGGGAGCAGAGCTGAGGGATGACTTAGCTCGTAGGGACTTCACTATCAACGCCATGTGCTGGACTCCCCAAGGAGGCTTGGTGGACATGTTTGGTGGCCAAGAGGATCTGATCAACAAAACTATCCGCTGCGTTGGCGATCCTGAGGAACGCTTCAGGGAAGATGCCCTCAGAATATTAAGGGCGCTTAGATTTGCTTCTGTGCTAGATGCACAAATAGAGCCACACACAGATGCTGCGGTACGCAGCATGGCGGAGCTGCTGAATCGGGTCTCCGCCGAGAGGTGCGCCGTCGAGCTGACCAAGCTGCTGTGCGGCAGTGCCGCGGGCCGTGTAGTCCAGGCCTACCCCGCCGTGCTGGACACTATTCTGCCCGGCTTGGGGCAGATGCGGGGCTACAACCAGGACAACCCGCATCATTGCTACACGCTGCTGGAGCACACGGCTCGCGTGGTAGACGCCGTGCCTCCGCAGCCGGTGGAGCGACTGGCGGCCCTGTTGCACGACATGGGCAAGCCGGCATGCCGCACCATGGACCAGGCAGGCATCGCTCACTACCGAGGACACGTGGATGTGAGCGCGGAAATGGCCCGGCAGATACTGGAGGGCCTGCGATTCGACGGCGCCACTGTTGAGGCCGTGGTGCAGTTAGTCAAGCACCACGACGTAAACGTAGACGATATCTCAGAGGCTGGCATACGCAGGATGATGGGCAGACTAGGGGTAGAGACCTTTGATATGCTGCTTTCATTGAAGAAGGCGGACAATCTGGCCCAGAACAGGGCACTAAGCGACCGCATCCCAAACTTGGAGAGAATATGTAGCATAGAGCAGCAGATATTGGAGAAGCAATCTCCCTACAAATTGTCCCAGCTGGAGATAAACGGGGATGACTTGATAGATATTGGCTACAAACCCGGTCCCGCTGTAGGCAACGTGCTCAGAGAGCTGTTGGACATGGTGGTAGAGGATAGGATTTCTAACAGCCGTGAGGCACTGTTGGCTGCCGCCAAGGAGCTAATGAAAGATAATTAATACAGGCAAAGAACAGGGCCAGCATTGCTGCTGGCCCGATCTTTTTATATAAGAGAAACAAACATGAAAAATCTCGGAAATAGACGCTCGAGCTTTTGTTATGTAAGACGGCGTAATTTTGGAAAAGTTCGGAAATTATTATAAATTTTTATTTTCTTTAAAATAATTATTACCTGAGGATTTGCCACTGGTAGTTGTTCAGCTCCACTTTACCGTTTTCAACAAAAATGCCATCCTGTTCCAGCAGGGCCTGCTGTCCCTGGAGGCCGCCAAAGGCGTATTGGCTGGACAGAGATCCCTTGCCGGACACAACTCTCCAACAGGGGATATCCTCAGGAGAAGCGTTGCTGTGCAGTGCGTTTCCAACAGCGCGAGCACTGTTAGGCGAGCCAATAAGTTGGGCTATTTGGGAATATGTGGCAACCTTGCCTTGGGGAATAGCGGACACAACCTGGTATACGCTGCGCCGGAAGGGAGATAGAGGCTTGGAGGCAGTCGGGGTAGGGTCTACAGGATGGCACCAGCACAGGCCAAACTCGCTAAAGGAAAGGCCAAGTCGTGCCTGCAGTCCCATAGAGGCATCGTTTCCCAAAACAATTTGTGCAAAGGGAATGAACCCCTGTTCCAAACGTTGGTTAATCAGCCAACTCTCCAATTCTGTACCCAGGTGGTGCCTTCGTGAGTCGGGATCCACCTCCAACATACCCATGGACCATTCGTCGTGGAGGCCGATAAAGCCGCAGAGGCGATCTTCTACCCAGGCGCCCCAGACCTCGCCGGCGGCAATTCGCCCGGTCAGGTAGTTTTTTCTGCGAAACAGATGGTATCTAAAGGCTGCATAGTCCAGATAGTCTTGGGTAAGGGGCCGGATGTGACAGC
>JAFVXO010000005.1 GCA_017501105.1 Clostridia bacterium
CGTTGACGAGTTCACGGGCCGTATTATGTACGGCAGACGCTTCAACGAGGGTTTGCACCAGGCTATTGAGGCCAAGGAAAACGTAAAGATTGAGAAGGAGAGCCGCACTCTGGCCACCATCACATTCCAGAACTACTTCAGACTGTATGAGAAGCTTTCTGGAATGACTGGTACAGCTTTGACCGAGGAGGACGAGTTCGACCAGATTTACGGAATGGACGTTATCGCAATTCCCACTAATAGGCCTATGATCCGTATTGACGAGAACGACTCCATATACAAGAACGAAATAGCCAAGCTAAATGCAGTTGTAGAGGATGTGGTACAGTCCCATGCAAAGGGACAGCCCGTGCTGGTAGGTACCATTTCTGTAGAGAAGAGCGAACAGCTCAGTGCCATGCTCCGCAGGAGAGGTGTGGAGCACAACGTGTTGAACGCCAAGTTCCACGACAGGGAGGCAGAGATAGTAGCTCAGGCGGGCAGATACGGAGCAGTTACCATTGCCACCAATATGGCCGGTAGAGGTACCGATATCCTGCTTGGCGGTAACCCCGAGTTCCTGACCAAGCAGCAGCTGCGCCAGGATGGATTTGGAGAGCACGCAGTGGCCGAGGCCAACGCATATGGCAAGACAGAGGACATGGAGGTGCTGACAGCCAGGGCCAGATATGCTGAACTCTATGCCGAAAACGAGAAGATTACCAACGCCGAAAAGGAACGGGTTGTAGCGGCAGGAGGCCTATACATCATCGGTACGGAGAGGCACGAGTCTCGCCGTATTGATAACCAGCTGAGAGGACGTTCCGGCAGACAGGGAGACCCCGGCAAGTCCAGATTCTACATCTCTCTGGGAGATGACCTGATGCGTCTGTTCGGCGGCGAGAGAACTTATGCCCTGGTAGAGCGCTTTGGATTGCCGGAGGATATGCCTATTGAGGCAGGTATGCTGAGCAACGCTATCGAGTCAGCGCAGAAGAGAGTAGAGGGCAGAAACTTTGACATCCGCAAGAGCGTTCTGCAATACGACGACGTAATGAACCAGCAGAGAACCATTATCTACGAGCAGAGAGACAGGATTCTGAGTGGGGCAGACATCCACCAGCAGTATGTCAAGATTATGGCTGCTCTCGTAGACCAGATGGTGCACACCTTCTGCAGCGAGTCCGCCAATTCATCTGAATGGGATTGGAACGGTATCGACAGCTACCTCGGCAATATTTTCTTTGATGGCGAAGAACTTGAGGCTCTTGGGTTAGACAGAGACAACATCTCCAGAGAGAAGTTCCGCTCCAGGATTCAGGAGGCAGTAGCCGACAAGTATGCTGCCAGAGAACAGGAATTTGGCGCAGAGACCATTCGCCAGCTGGAGAGACTTGTTATGCTTCGCCACGTAAATCAGCGCTGGATGGCTCATATAGACGCTATGGCCGATCTCAAGAATGGCATTGGTCTGAGAGCTATCGGACAGAGAGATCCTGTTCAGGAGTACAAGTTCGAAGGTTTCAACATGTTTGACGAGATGAACCGGTGCATCCGCGAGGATTCAGTTAAGGTTATGATGAGGGGCCGCATGGTTTTGAGCCAACAGCCTCAGACTGTCCAGAGACCTATGGACCTCAAAGCCGTCAAGGAGGAATCAGAGAGCGTCCTTCGCAGAGACATGAACCAATTTGAGAAGGCCGGCACAGCTATGGGTAAGTCTGCTCCGGTAAAGCAGCCCAAGGTAAATGACGCTAAGGTGGGCAGAAATGATCCCTGTCCCTGCGGCTCCGGCAAGAAGTACAAGAACTGCTGTGGAAAGAACCAATGATAGACATATCCGGAGAAATAAACAGATATAGGAGCCTCAACGAAAACTGCGACGAGGGCGACAGAAATGCGGCCTATAACCGTGTGTTGGACAGGGTTAAGCTGGGCGGCTACGATGTGGCCATTCTGGAACTGAGAGGCATTATCCGGGACAATCCTGAGTTCACCGAGGCCAGGGTATTGCTTGGCCTGTGCCTGATGGCAACTGAAAAGTACGAGGAGTCCTACGCAGAGTTGGAATATGCTGTGCGTCAACAGCCTGCGGGCATTATGGCCATCAAGTATATCGACAGTATGGTGGAAGACGGCATCAAGATTGGCGATATTGGCGAGGGCTACCGCCAGGTACTGCAAAACAGGGACTTTAACCTGGACAAATTGCCTCGATTGGAGCGGGAAAAGCGCATTTATGTGCCTGCAGGAGTTTTGTCCGGCACATGGGCTAAACAAGTTGCCTTCTTTATTGTGGGCGCGGTTATTGCATTTTTCGTGGCAATGGCTATTTTTACAGGAGATGAAAGGCCAGGATCCATCACAGTAACTCCCATTCCCACTGCTGCTGCAGACGATTTGGTTACCATGGCGCAGAGGATTCAGGAACTGGAGGCCCAGATTGAAAACATGACTCAGAGCGTCAACGTTGCCCAGGGAGAGGCTGAATACTGGAAGGCCGCAGCCAAGCTATATATGTTGGGTATTTTATTCGATAATGGCAAATATGAGGAAGCAATGTCATTGTTGGAGAAAATAGCGGAATTAAATGTCCGTGATAGTGAAGATAAGTACCTTGACGAAGTTATTTATGGTGATAAACTTCCAAGCTATATGAACTCTGTTTTGGCTGAAATGGACACCAAGTATTCCCAGGGGGATCATGCAGGTGCCCTGGAGCAGGGGTTGGAGGCCATCAGATGTGCTGAGGTTTTTGGCCAACAGAGCCAGCCCGAGGGATACGATAGAGCACTGTATATTTGTGGTATGTGCACAGAGGCAATAGATGGCATAGAGGCTGCAGAAAAGTACTACAAGGCTATTACCAAATTATTCCCTGAGGACAACCAATACTACGGTCCTGCATTGGACAAGATTACTGTAGTTACAGAGGACATTACTACTGAAACGGGAGATGTGACACAATGAAATACGTTAGTACCAGAGGACAATCTGACAGTGTTACCGCAGCAGAGGCCATACTTAGAGGTATTGCACCTGACGGAGGACTGTATTGCCCCGAATCCATACCTGCCATTGGAGCAGATTTTATCGCAAAACTGTGCAACATGGACTATAACAGGAGAGCTGCTGCAGTTTTGTCCCTGTTTATGGAAGACTTTTCAGAGGAACAATTGCTGACAGAGGCTACAGCGGCCTATAGCACTTTTGATGAGTATGGTGTAGCACCCCTAGCCAAGCTGGGCGATCAGTGCAGCATAATGGAACTGTGGCATGGTCCAACCTGTGCGTTTAAGGACGTGGCTCTGCAGATGCTGCCCAGACTACTTCGCATGAGCAAGGAGCAGTTGGGAGTAGATGAAGAAACCTGTATCTTGGTAGCTACTTCGGGCGACACGGGCAAGGCTGCTCTGGAGGGATTCAAGGATGCTCCAGGAGTTTCAGTGACAGTATTTTACCCTAACCAGGGCGTCAGTGTGGTTCAGCGCACACAGATGGTTACTCAGCAGGGCAACAACGTACATGTTGCTGCAGTAGA
>JAFVXO010000032.1 GCA_017501105.1 Clostridia bacterium
AGTCCAAGTTAGCCTGCTGGATGCATTCCTCCTTCTGAGCGCCCTTCTTCTTGGCATTGATAAAGGGACCCTCGGAATGTGTTCCCAAAATCTGGGCTCCGTTCCATGTGCGGCTCATAGTCATGGCCTGTCTGATACACCCAAAAGCTGTATCAATCTCCCCCTGAGCAACTGTCATGGTGGTTGGCAACCAAGAGGTTACGCCGTTCTTCATAATACCATTGGACATAATCTCCAAGCCCTCTATGGTGCCGTCGGAAGTATCCTCTCCCAGATATCCGTGAATATGTACATCGATAAAACCGGGCATGACATAGCGGCCGCCAGCGTCAATCACATCCAGGTCGCTGCGTCCTGCAATCTCACTCTCATCAACAATTTCACGAATCTGTGAATCGTAGATCAGAGCCTTGTTCTCCAAGATTTCGTTGTTCATAACAAGCAGACAATTCTTAATACACTTCATACAGACCTCTCCTATAATTACGGAACTACTCCATATTAAATATTATTGTCCACACTATATCACAAACAGAGAAAAGCATAAAGAGGAACATGAGGTGATAAGTTGCCCCTTTCGGCATTTAACCATTCGTTATATAATTAATCGGTACAGGAGGTGCCAACATGGTAAATATTGGTGTTGATCTTGGCGGAACCAACATTGCCGCCGGCGTGGTGGATTTCAGCAACAGAATTATATGTAAAACATCTATCCCCACCAATGCTGCAATAGGTGCAGATGGTATTACACGGGATATAGCGGGGTTGATTCAGTCCCTTATCGATAAGACAGGCCTTTCGGTGGATGACATAGCCACTGTAGGCGTCGCCGTCCCCGGCACAGCAGATCCTCTGGCCGGAGAGGTGGTCTATACTGCCAATCTCCCCTTCCTCCACTACGACATAGCAACCGAGTTGCGCAAATACATCCCTCTCAACAACATTCTGACAGAAAACGATGCCAATGCCGCCGCTCTGGCTGAGGCTATAGCCGGATCTGCCAAGGGCACCAGAGACTCCATTATGATAACTCTGGGTACCGGCGTAGGTGGAGGCATTATTATCGACGGCAAAATCCTCCATGGCTGCAACTTTGCCGCAGGCGAGGTTGGTCACATAGTCATTTGCCATGGAGACCGTCAGTGCTCCTGCGGTCGTACCGGTTGTTGGGAGGCATATGCTTCTGCTACCGGATTGATTGCAACTACCAAGGAGTATATGCAGAGCAACATCCGATCCTCTCTGTGGGATTTGGTAGACAGAGATCTGTCCAGAGTAGATGGCCGTACGCCCTGGATTGCAGCCCAACAGGGAGATCCCACTGCACTGGCAATCATTGACGAGTACATCGAACAACTGGCCTCCGGAATAGTTTCCATGATCAACATCTTCCAGCCCGAGGTCCTCTCCATAGGCGGAGGTATCAGCGGGCAGGGAGACAACCTGCTGATTCCACTTAGCAGGATTGTGGACAAATACCAGTACGCCCGCCATTCCACTAACCAAACCAAATTGTGTATTGCCTCTATGGGCAACGACGCAGGCATTGTAGGTGCAGCTGCCCTAGGTATGCAGAGCACTGTTAAGTAGAGGTCCTGCTACCTATGAAGTTTAAGTTCTACCCTCTGCGATTCAAGTCAATTGAAGACTGGTACCAATCCTATGACGAACATCGACGCTTGGTTATCTGTGATTGGATTTCCACTGCAAACTATATGATCGGTGCAGTTGCCCTGGGTCTGTTCCTGATGATGTTTATTTTGATTCATTCCGTAATTCCATCCGGTTCCATGATATCTACTATTAACATTGGGGACCACGTTATTGGCAACCGATTGGCATACGCCTTCTCGGAGCCCCAGAGAGGCGACGTTATCATCTTCTATGCCCCAGATGCGAAGGCCTCCGGTTCTGAGCTCATCTACATCAAGAGACTTATCGGCCTTCCTGGAGAGACCATCGATATAACTGACGGGGTAATTACCGTCACCACTGCCGAGGGTCAGGTATTTGTTCTGGAGGAGGACTACCTGGGTTCCGTAGATGAAAATAGCTATGGCACGTTTGTCGTTCCCCAGGGACATTATTTCTTCCTGGGAGACAACCGCAAATCCTCTCTAGATGCCCGCAAGTGGGCCAACAGCTATGTGCCGCGGGAGGATCTGATTGCCAAGGCTACAATCAAAATATATCCAAATCTGAAACTGTTCCATTCTCCGGAATATACCGTTCCTGCAAACTAGCCATCAGTTTCCACCATTCCAAAACACATAAATGGCATACCCCTGAGGGAGTATGCCATATCTTTTGCATTTATTTATCTGATGAGCCGTATACTGCTTCCGGAGGCCAGAGTTGAGGGCACAGACATAGACAGTAAACATAGCCACAAAAATAAACCTTTTTTAAACAAACTACTATCACACAAGGATTTTTTTATGTTATTATGTCAAAAAAAGAGGAGTGTAAAGTTTTATGGACAAGCAAAAAATTGATTTATATCTGGTTACTAATGTAAAGTATTTTGAACCTTCTGCTATTCCGATTATCAGAACCAAGTTGGAAAATGCAACCGAGGAAACACTTCTGACCTTGCAGGCATGTGAATTAAAGGATCCTACCGTATTACTGTTGATCTCTATCTTCTTAGGTTCATTTGGTATTGACAGATTCATGCTGGGCGATACCGGTATGGGAGTATTGAAACTTTTGACCGCCGGCTGCTGCGGTATCCTGACAATTATCGATTGGTTCTCAATTACAAAGAAGGTCAAGCAGAAGAACTTTTCTACTATTTCAATGATTCTTTGATACTTTTGTGAAAAGAAATATTCTGATAGTACTTATTGTTATTGGGCTTGCTCTCACATTAAACTTTTTTAGTGTGAGAACATGCCCATTTTATGTTACATTCAGAATCCCATGCCCAGGCTGTGGGCTGACCAGAGCGGTATCACTAATACTAAAGGGACAAATAGCATCCAGTTTGAAATATAGCATTTTGCCAATTCCCTTATTATTTGCAATTGTAACCTATGTTCTCTTCTATTTTGTTAACAGGGATTTGCTGAACAAATTAGTCAAAAAATACGAAAAAGCAATAATTGCTTTCAGTGTAATAATTGCAATTGCAGTCTGGATAATCAATATTAATAATCCACTACTATATTAAAAGAAGTCTGACCCCAAATAGCCGGGACAGACTTCTCTTTGAATCTATTCTGATTATAGAACTGCCGAGGTTTTGGTAAAACCGGCATCGCCCTAAAAAAAGGGCTATTTGAGACAGCAGTTCTTGTACTTCTTGCCGGAACCGCAGGGGCAGGGATCGTTGCGGCCAACCTTGTCGCTATGGGCGATTACGTCGTTGCGGTACTGAGCGTAAATCTCAGCTCTCTTCTCCTTGGACAGTACATTGTCCCACTCCTTCATCTCATACAGCCAGCTCGCCTTGGCAATATGCATGTTGTAGAACAACTTCTCATAGTCGATGTCCAGAGTGATCTCGGAATCCTCTGTCAGGGAATCAAGGTCCAACTCTGCCTTAAGGCTGGTGTTAATGCCGTCCAGGAAGCCGATAAATGTAATAGGCTCCATATCGAACTGCTGTGCCAGCTCGGAAAGCTTGCCACTATATACTACAGAAGTATCTGACAATATCTTGCTGTAATTGTCTGCCTCTGCAGCAAAGTAGCCATTCCAGAATTCCTGGCCCTGTCCAGACTGCATAATAGTCTCAACTGTATTGTTCCATGATTCGTAAAGTCCCATATATATCCTCTCATTAATCAAAATTTAACCGCAGGAATAATACTCCCTGATGCGGATAATGTCAATATTAGCGGGCTAGTCTGCAGAACCAATCGCATCGGTGGTAACGTCTCCGGTATCGGTTGTGACATCACCTGTGTCCGTAGTGCCCTCCAATTCGCCTGTGGTTTCCTCAGGAGTCCTAATGCCTACGGGGATGTCCTTCATGTAACCCTCCCGATAGTAGCTCAGAATAAGATCCACTGCCATGCCATAGTTGGTGCCTGTCTGGTTGGTTCCGATATATCCATCTGCCGCACCCTCCTCCTGGGCATCGAACCAGTTAAACTGGCCGGACGCAGCAATATCCCTGTTCATTCCATCTGAAAATGTACTGCGGATGTTGAGCCAGGACGCATAGTCCATATCGTGAAGCTGGTCCATGCATTCAGACAGTCCTAACATAAGTCCGGAATAGTTGTAATAAGGGTCGGAATGGTTGATTGCCGACAGGAATGCCAGAAAACTGCAGGCCTCAGAGTCTGCAAATCCCATCTGTGCTCCCAAATAGTAGCTGACGGTGGCAGGCAACTGATAGTCTGAGATACCGCTGTTAATCAGCACCTCTCCGGTAAACGGCTGATAGCAGCCGTCCCTGTCCAGGCGATTGAGTAACCAGGAAAATCCTGTGAACTTGGCCACCGACATCCTGAATTCCATATTTCCAACTGCCAGTGCCTCCTGGAAGGATAGATTGCCAAAGTATCTGATTCCCTGATTAATACCCTCTCCTGCATTTGTTAGATATACGGCTCTGTCCGGAAGCAGCACTGTGCCATCCTGCCCCTCCTCCAGATACTCTCGAATCTCAGAGGCGCGGTAAACCAGATTCTCACAAGCGGAAGTGAGTTCGTCGGCAGTAGCCTGCTGGGTGGGCAGGTTCATAACCTGGTCCAGGGGCTTGCGATATACATTAATTCCAAAGAACAGCTGATACACAAAGAACATAACTGCCAGGAAAACGCACATGCCTGTAGTAAATCCTATAGCTGCATACCACTTGCGGTATCCATGGCGCTCGGTAATTATGCGGAATATGGTATACCCCAGAGCTATAA
>JAFVXO010000033.1 GCA_017501105.1 Clostridia bacterium
AAATCCTCCCGATGGCAGTTGGGCCTGTTTCAGAAACTCCACCGCCCTGAAGATGGCCTCATCCACCTCTTCCTCACCTCTATAGGGTGTCAGAGCCTGAATTGCCATGGCGGTTACGTCTACTGTGGGCGCAGAGGCATCTACGCCCCATCCTCCGTCAGTTCCTTGCTGATTCAAAATTTGCTGCAGACAGCTATCCGCCAAAGCCCCCTCAGCTGTATTGGTGGCCAAATGCAGGCCAAATATCCATGACATTATTCCCTGGTTCCCTGCAGTGTCCCTTGCAACCTGGGCAGCCTGTTCCGGGATCATACCGCCACAGGCCAGGAGCAACAGAGCTATCTTCTGTTGAGTAGATGCCGGCAGGTTGGGGTTTTCCTGGGAATATTTCTTCAGTTCCTCACAATAGCGGTCAAAATTGCAGCCCTGCAGATGCTGTCGTATTGCCAGTACCATGTATTCTGCACCTATTCCTGCTTTGTCTGCCAGGGTGCCATCCAGCAGTTCCTGTATGCTCTTCTCTCCCCGAGTTAAATCCTGACAAAACAGAGCACTGTCTATTGTGCTAGCCTGCTCAGAATTCTGGTCCCCCCAGACCACTGAACTGCAACACAAAGTCGCCACCACTATGGCAGCGACTATAGTCAGGCTGATTATTTTGCGGATTTTCTCGGACATTTTTACTTGATTGTTACATTACACAGGGGGAATACGATTACCATACCCGTAGTCTCTGCGCTAATGACATATTGGCCGGCAGCCTCAAATACAACTGTCACCTTGCCTGTAGCATCTGTCACAAACTCTGTAGCCGCACCGTTGATGGTGATGGTTGCGCCCTCGATAGGCGTATTAACCATATTGAAGTTATTGTCGAAGGTCTGTCCCATGAGTATCAGGGTCACGCTATTTTCCTGGGTTTCCACCTGAATCTGGTCAAAATATGTATATACGTCGGACCAGCCCACCTGATCTCTATATACATATGCGGCGATTCTGTCCCCTTCCTTGATAGTGTCGGACAGGGACATGCTGGACGCATCATTTACATAATATCCGTAGCTGCCGCTGGTGTCTCCCCACAGGGTTGTCAAGCTAAGTCCATACTCGGTCATTGCAGAGGAATATCCCTCCCCCTGGCCTGTGTAGTACTGATTGTGGGCACACTGGAGTGCGTCGTTTATGGTATATTTGCCATCCTGATCCACATCGGTAACGGAAACAGGTTGATAACCCAATTGAATAACGCCGGCCCCATCACTGATCTTAACCAATACCTGCATGGCGTCGTCAGTGTTGTTCGGAGTAGATGTGGGTGTAGCTGTTGGTGTTAGAAGCGAATCTGTTGTATCCGTAGTGTCTTGGGTTCCGCAGGCGACACAGCTAATGGCCATGGCCAATGTCAGTAGTAACAGCAAAATCTTACGCATAAAAAAATACCTCTCTGTCTAAAATGTTTCCCGTTTAAATAGGCAAACGCAGACAGAAAAGCACACAAAATATCACGGCACGTGTGCCGCAATAAAAATCGTCTCCGCTGTATTGCATCCTCCCACTTGCCCGAGGTGACTCAGAAACTCCCTATGCGCTGTGCCTTCCGACTGATGGCTCTGAGGCCAAATACGGCAATGGCGGTTGCGACGGATTCTCACCGTACTTTCCACATGTAAAAGCATATTTCGGATGGGAGTTCCGCACTGAGTATAACAAAAAAGACCAGGGAGACGCAAGGACTGACAGAGTCGGCAAGGCATCTACCGCTATCCCATACAGCAAAAGACCGCTCTTCATATTACAGGAGCGGTCTTTATGTGCGTTTTTCAACAGATTTTCTCTTGGGAAACGCCCGGGAGCTAATCCTCACTATCCGGTGAGAATTCGTCCTTGCCTGCGCCACAGAGAGGGCAAACCCAATCCTCGGGAAGCTCTGCCCAGGGAGTGCCTGCTGCTATGCCATTGTCGGGATCTCCAACGGCCTCGTCATAGACAAAACCACAAAGATCACATACGTACTTCATATCTGTTCCTCCTTTTTATTTATTTTTCTAAGGATTACTCCTTACCTCTTACCTCTTACCTCTTCCCTCTTACCTCTTACCTTTTACCTCTTACCTATAACTTCTTAAACCCTATTCCCGTTCTATTGGGCAAATAACATAGGAAACCAATTCTGCCATCTCTACCCTTGGTGGCCTGATAGACGTACTGATTGTCTGTCCTGTTAAATCCACCATACTCTCTGTCATCTGTGGACAGTACTACCTTGTACTCTCCCTCCTGCTCCACCGGCACGAAGTATCCGTCAAAGGACTTGGTGGGGTTAAAGTTAAATGCAAATACCACCTTGCGCTTTGAGAAAATAATAACCTTGTCGTCATTGTGCATCCACTGATTGATGGCTGCCTTGTTCATCAGGCGTTCTCCCTTTAGCAGGTGGATCATGTCCTTGTCAAAGCGGTTAAGCTGGCAGAATCTGAGAGACTCGTCGTCTACCAAACTCCACTGCCTACGACAGTAGTGATAGCTCCATCCGTTGCCCTCTCTGGGAAAGTCTATCCACTCCGGATGGCCAAACTCATTACCCATAAAGTTGAGGTAGCCCTCTCCTGCTAATGACGCTGTAATAAGACGGATCATCTTGTGCAGGGCAACACCTCTTTCGATTATCAGGTTGTCGCTGTCCTTGCACATACCAGTGTACATTTCTGCATCGCAAAGACGGAACATGATTGTCTTGTCTCCTACCAATGCCTGGTCGTGGGACTCACAATAGCCGATGTTTTTCTCCTGGGGTCTGCGTCCCACCAACTCGTACCACAACTTGAACATGTCCCACTGTTCGTCGGAGTTTTCCTTGATCGTCTTAATCCACAGGTCGGGAACACCCATGGACAGTCTGTAGTCAAATCCAATGCCACCATCGCTAATAGGCAGACACATGCCGGGCATACCGGACATATCCTCAGCAATAGTCAGTGCCTTGGGATTAACCTGGTGGATTAACTCGTTGGCCAGCTGCAGGTATGTTACTGCCTCAGTGTCTGTATTCATAGAGAAATACATGCCGTAGTTGGTAAATGCACTGCCCAGACCGTGATCGTGGTAAAGCATGGAGGTTACGCCGTCAAATCGGAATCCGTCAAAGTGGAATACGTCCATCCAATACTGGAGGTTAGACAACAGGAAATGGAGCACCTGGTTCTTGCCGTAGTTGAACAGCTTGGTATCCCATGCGGTGTGGTAACCCCTAGGTCCCTCATGGAAGAATTGGTATTCGGTGCCGTCAAACTGGTTGATGCCCTCGTTGGTATTCTTGACTGCGTGAGAATGTACCACATCCAGCAGAACTGTAATTCCCTTGCGATGGGCCTCGTTAATCAGTTCCTTGAGTTCCCTGGATGTGCCATAGCGGGAAGAGGCTGCAAAGAAGTTGGAAACCTGGTAGCCAAATGAACCATAGTATGGATGTTCCATAATGGCCATAATCTGTATAGTGTTGTAACCCAAATCCTTGATGCGGGGCAGCACGTTATCCTTGAACTCGCGATATGTGCCCACCTTGTATGCATCCTGAGCCATGCCTATGTGGCACTCGTAGATAAATGGAGTGCCTGTGCGCTTGAACTTCTGATCTGTCCATGGGAAGTCCCCAAACATGGTATCGTCCACCACTGCACACCAGGTATAGTTCACCGGGTCCTGTACCACTCGTGTGGCGTATGTGGGAATCCTGCGGAGCACCTGTCCCTGATGAATAACGATGGCCTGAATGTACTGGCCAACCTTGAGAGCATCCTCTCCTGGCAGAACCACCTCGAACACATGATTGTCCAACTTAGTCATAGGGCAGGACCAGGTGTCCCATCCGTTGAAGTCGCCAGTAAAATACATGGCATCTGCTCCCGGAGCCCACTCACGGTATACCCAGCTATCGCCATTAAAATGAATGCCGTAATAGAGGTAACCCTTAGCAAAATCCACCAGGCTGCCGTCGGAGCCTACCAGCTCCTGTCGCTTGGCCTTGTAGCTGTCCATACGTAGCTGTATGTCATCGCTGAAAGGTTCTAGATATGGATCAATCTTGGTAATGTTATAGCTCATTTCATCCTCCTAATGTATCTATGCAATGAGGGAATGGCTTTTTGTTCCTCATTAGCTATATTACCACAATAGTGGTAGGAATCTAAAGAGCAAATTTGATGACAAACCAGAGAATCAATAGTACAGGCGACGAATTACAGCCTCGCATTCCTCTGCATTCATGCCGCATTTGATGTCCGGATGATAGAGCAACTTGAGTATCAGCTCATCCACCTGTGTTAAGCTCTGAGGCTCTGAATATCCTGCATATATTATGCTGTCTGGTCTCAGATTAGTATCTTGAACCGGACCAAGTCCATTATATATTTCCTCCAGGATTACCGAGTTGCGAACATACTGTCCTATTTCCCAGCGGTAGCAAATAATCTCGTCATAGATTCGGTTTTCGGAGTACCAGAAGGTAACCCCACCGTCCATATTGGCAAAGTTGCTGCCCATTAGGTCTATCATCTCCTGCTGCGTACAGAAATGAATCCTGAGGTTTGCCTGATATGCCTCCTCTGCCTCATACATACCTGGAAACCCTTCGATGGTATTCAGCCATGTAGCCATGTTGCTTAGCACCTGTAGATCCATATCTGTATAGTTGCCGTTCAGTACATAGCGTATAGGAGCTGTCCACTTCTGCACCATGGTTGCATCTCCACCATTGACAAATTCTGCGTCCAGACAGACCTCGTTAAAGTATGTGATTACATCCTCCACACTAACTCCGGGAACATATAGCGCCGAGTGCGCCGGTGTAGTAACCGGAGTGGGTGTAGCTGTTGGTGTACTGGTGGGTTCAGCAGTAGGTACAGCAGTGGCAGTAGCTGTGGGTGTGGAATCCAAAGTCAAGTCTCCCAAATCTGTCGTGGGAAACAAATCTCCGCAGGCCGTCAGACATGCCGCTGTGGCCATAAGAATGATTATTAATTTAATAGTTCTGATGTTCACTGTGTAACCTCTTTGTTGGAGTATG
>JAFVXO010000006.1 GCA_017501105.1 Clostridia bacterium
ACCAAACACCGCCTCCCACATTCCAGCGATGCCAAAGGCACCAAGGACAAGGAACACTCCTTTAATAGTAAGAGAGATGACGATATTCTGTACTACAATTCGCCTCGTAGATTGGGCTATCTCAATGGCCTCCACCAGCTTAGAGGGTTCGTCGGTCATTATGACCACATCCGCTGCCTCGATGGCCGCATCTGATCCAAGGCCGCCCATGGCCACGCCCACATCTGCACGGGCCAAAACAGGAGCGTCGTTGATGCCATCCCCCACAAAAGCCAATTTGCTTCCCGGGCGCTTGTGGCTGTCCAGGGCCTCTAATCTCTCCACCTTCTGATAGGGCAGAAGTCCTGCATGATATTCATCTATGTTTAGTTCCTCCGCCACGGCTCTGCCAATCTTTTCATCGTCGCCAGTCAGCATGACGGTCCTCTCCACTCCCAATGGCCTCAAACGTGCAATAGCATCCTTGCTGTCAGATCTTACCTGGTCTGCAATCAGGATGCATCCTGCGTACTGCCCGTCAATCGCCACATAGACCTTAGTTCCAACTATGTCCCAGAAGCTATAGGGTATCTCCTGCTCCTCCATCAGTCTGGCATTTCCGGCCAACACTCTCCTGCCATCCACAGAAACACATACTCCGTGTCCGGACACCTCCGTGTAATCTGCCATGGCTGTTTGGTCCACCTGTTTTCCATAGGTGGCAAGTATTGATTTTGCAATCGGGTGATTGGAGAAGCTCTCCGCCTGGGCAGCATATTCCAACACCTGTTCCTGTGTGTAGCCATTCGCCGGAAAAACATCTGTTACTGCGAATACCCCTCTGGTCAAGGTGCCCGTCTTGTCAAAAACAACGGTGCTGACCTTGTTCAGCGCCTCAAGATAATTGCTTCCCTTTACAAGGACGCCGTGCTTGGATGCAGCGCCAATGCCGCCAAAGAACGCAAGGGGAATGGAAATAACTAGTGCACAGGGGCAGGAAATTACCAGGAACACCATTGCTCTGCGGATCCACTCAATCCAACCCTCTCCAAAGGCCAATGGAGGCACCAGAGCCAGAAGCGCTGCGAGAACAACCACTACCGGTGTGTAGTAGCGTGCAAATGTAGTTATAAACTTTTCGGTGGGTGCCTTTCTGCTGGACGCGTTCTCAACCAAATCGATGATTTTCGCCACAGTTGAGTCGCCAAACGCCTTGGTGACTTCGATGGTTAATACACTGCCTTGATTAATGCAGCCTGACAGCACCTGGTCTCCGCAGCCAACAGTTCTGGGCAGGGATTCGCCGGTTAATGCCTTGGTATCCAACATGGATTCGCCGTGGGTTACAATTCCGTCCAGAGGGATTTTCTCTCCGGGCCTGACCACAATCACCTCTCCCACAGAAACTGCTTGGGGTTCAACGGTAATCAGCTTGCCCATCCTGCTGACGGTTGCCACATCGGGCCTGATGTCCATGAGGGCTGCAATAGACCTGCGAGAACGCCTGACGGACATATCCTGGAAAAACTCACCAACCTGATAGAACAGCATAACTGCCACAGCTTCCGGGTATTCACCGATAATGAATGCCCCCACTGTGGACAAACTCATAAGGAAGTTTTCGTCGAACACGCGCCCCTTGGCAATATTTTTTATCGCCCTTAACACCACGTCGCCACCCAAGATAACGTATGCAGCAATCAACAGGGCTAATTGCACCGGCAGTGGAGCATTAACTATAATTCCCAAGACAATTCCAAGGGCAAAAAGCACCGCTCCCACAGCAAGGCGAAGGACCATTTTGTTGTCATCGTGATGGACATGATCTCCCTCTGAACGCCTGGCCTCCGCGGCTTCTGTAACACTCTCCGAAACCTCTACCTCCGGTTCGTGTTTATGTACAATTGTGTAAATCTGTTCAGTAACAACATCTGCAAGAGCGTCCTCAACCTCTATATCCAGCGTTTGCTTCATCAGATTTACCTCAGAAGACGTCACGCCCGCCAACTCCCCAATCTCCCTCTCAATCTTGGCAGAGCAATTGGGGCAGTCCAGGCCTCTTAGCAAAAATGTCTTTTTCAACAAAAGTTCCTCCGACTCAATTAACTCTTCACTCTAATCTAAATTCTCTCCGTTACTTTCGATAACCTGCTTGTACCAATAGCCGGAGTCCTTGATGGTACGCTTCATAGTACGGTAGTCCACATAGATGAGGCCGAACCTGCGTCCATAGCCCCAGGCCCACTCGTAGTTGTCCATCAGGGACCAGTACAGATATCCTACCATGCCATAGCCCTCATCGGCGGCGCGCTTGGCGGTCTTAAGGTACCTGTGCACAAAGTCAATGCGCTGGGGGTCGTGGACCGCTCCGTCCAACATCTCCCAATCGTTGTTGGCCATGCCGTTTTCGGTTATGAGTATGTCCTTGCCATACCGCTCGTTCAGGAATCGGATAGTCCAGTACAGGGCGTTGGGAGTCATTGGCCAGTCCATTGTGGTAATTGGGGATCCCACCCAGGTGTTGGAGCTATAGCCGCTCCCAGGCACATGCTGTCCTGCTGCCTGGTACACGTTAAATCCCAGGAAGTCCAGGGGCTGGTTGAGTTCTGCCAGTTCCTCCTCGGTAAACACTGGGCATCCGGGAGCTATGGGGGCATTTTTGCCAAGCAACACCGGATCGCACCACCAGCTGACGGTGAACACGTTATATGTGGCAAAGGTGTCCTGTCTGGCCTTCTCGATGGCCTCGGGGCTCTCGTCTGCAGGCTCGTATATGGTTCCTGTAGGTGCATAGCCTACCAGAGGCTTGGTCTTGGCGTATTTGCGAATAGTCTTCACTGCCTCCGCGTGGGCAAACAGCACGTTTCTGGTCAGGTTTGGCAGTGCCAGAGGCTCGTTGTAGAATGGGGCGTGCTCTCCTCCCACATAGCTGATGCCGATAAAACACTGGGGCTCGTTAAATGTCAGCCAGTACTTGACCTGGTCCGACAGAGCCTCTACAACCACCTTGGTGTAGTTGGCAAACCACTGTACTATTTCGGGGTTCTGCCAGCCTCCTCTCAAGTGCAGCGCATAGGGCAAATCCCAATGGTACAGAGTTACGATGGGTTCGATATCCGCCGCCCGCAGTTCTGCAACCAGGTTCTTGTAAAACTGTATGCCCTGG
>JAFVXO010000034.1 GCA_017501105.1 Clostridia bacterium
ATTGGAACCATCGTCTGTACCCATAACGCTGACCGTCATCTTAGACTTGTTGCCTGCAGAGTCTACCTTCTCAATCTTAATCATAATCTTAACAGGAGTGTCTGTGTCGTTACGGATGATAAGGTCTGTCTTGGAGTCATAGTCTACTGTAGCATCCAATCCCCTGTCCTGATAGGAAACTGTCATCTGGTGGCTGACCCTGCGAATGGCGAACATAGCATCATCCTCAGGTGACACAAGATTCTTATCCATGGATGTAATCTTGCCACAATTCATGAACGCATTGAAGATAACTGTACTGACCTGACAAATACCACCGCCGTAGGCCTCTACTACCTCTCCATACTCATACGCGTTGGCAATCTTGAATCCTCTCTCAGGGGTCCTCTCTCCAACTACTCCGTTATAGGAGAACATCTCGCCTGGCATCAAGGTATACTCATGACAGAAGCTGGCTGCCAGCTTGATGTTAGAAGCTCTATTAGCAGCGTACTTGTCGCTGGCATAAACAGTCTCAGCTGAACCCAACACATCCCTGAACAACCCGTCCAGCAACTCCTGTTGGGAAGGCTCAGGCTCGATTGTCTGAACAGCAAATGTATATGTCTCCACTGCACCGCTGCGAACAGCGTTGGCTCCTGTCTGGATCTCTGCATAGGAAATCATACGTCCCTCACTGGACTCAGTGGCCTGAATCAAACCGGCCTCATCTCTGTAATATTCAGAATTGACCTCTGGCACGTATACAGTATTGTAAATGCCTGAATAGGAAACGGTCTCATAGGGCAGCTGCACAAACTCTACGTCCAAAGAGCCACTCATGGATGCTGCAACCATCTGGCCCAAATCTGCCTCCAACTTAGCCACGTCGGCCTCTCTGCCGTTTGTACCGGCCTTGATAGTAGCAACCACATTCTCCTTATCAAAGGTGAAGGTCTCTGCTACGGGAGCCTGATAGGTGGCATCGTAAATCGTTGTACAGATAGTCTCAAAGCTACTGTCGTCAAATGTCAGGGTCAAGGTATACTCAATACCCTTCTCTCCTGCAATAGCCTTGTCAACAGTCTCCTCGATGTTATAGACCATCTTGAGATCGCTGAGGTTGACTCTCATGGTCTGATCATCGTAATTGATAAAAATGGTACCGGAAGAATCAGGTGCAAAAGTAAACTGCTCGGACAGGACCTCAATAGCCTCCTTGCGGGACATACCCGAAACGTCAACGCCCTGAATGATAACGCCGTCTGGCACCTTGCCTCCAGACGTCAATATAAGAACCACTGCCAATATGGCAAAGGTCACGAACAAAACTGCAGCTGCAATCTTGACCGTATTGTCGCGCTTGCGCCGTTTTTTGCTATTACTGTAATTTTTCTTTGAAATATATGCCATCCCTTTTACCTAATAAATCAGAATAAACCATCTATCCATCGACAATTATACCTTATTACTGACTCCAATAAAAGCGGTTATGCCGTTTTATTTGCCCTAAATTTAATACTTTTCTCTAAGAAACGTATATAAATTCCATTTACTGACTATACTTCCGGTATAACCCATAAGGAGTCCACCGATGAATGAAGAAATGGAGCTGATCCGAACTCGCCTGCAATGTGCCAACAACCGCCTCAGATATCTGACTGACGAAAAGGAAATCGACAGCTGCATATACCTGATTAAGTCCCTGGAAATGCAGTACGGCATACTGCTTAAACAGGAGTGTGGCAATCCGGAGGGAGAATTTATCGCATAGTCAGCTTCTGTATCTTGTGGCTGCCTCGATCTCTCTCCTTGAGGTCAAGGGCGCTATAGCCTCCCAGATCCCACCTCATAATACATTGTGTTTCGCTGCGTATTTGTTCGTAAATATGCAGCAGTTCCTCTCCAGGCAACGGCAGGTTTCTGGTCAGGTTGTCGAATATTTCGTCAGGAGAAAATCCCTGTTTTGACTCGAAAACCAACAGATTGTACATGTAGTAATTCATCATCAGATTGCTTGCCTCATCCCTATTGTCTATCCGATTGAGCAAATCTATGCAAATGCGGTCAAAACAATCGTTGTACTCCACATAATCCCGGTCCCCAGCGGCCTCTATTTCCGCGGGGTTGGGGCTACGCATCTGCTCGGGAACTTTGTAGTATTCTATTTCTCCCGGATATTCAAGCCTATCGTGGAATATATAAATGCCGTCACCCAGATACATGTCTCCCGCTGAGTCTCGATTAGACCACGCTACGTACATCCCTACGACGTATTCTATGAATTTATGTTCGTCATCGTACTTATCAAAGGGATTGAACGCCATATCAAAGACATCGCAATACAGGCTGTATAACTTGTTGATTGGCAGCACCCCGTAAACATACAACAAGCCATTGAGCCTCATATCCAGTTGCCTCATTCTGCGAACTTTATCAACCATCTCCTTGTCGTAGATCAGCCTCTTGAATATGAACATAAACTCCCGGGGAATATAAACCACCTTGTTGCCTTCACTGTCGCTGCCGCAGAGCAACAATCCCAGTTCATACAGATGCATGTAGCTGATGTCCAATTCGTCGTATATATATTCATGCCCACCCATGTCCATCAGTTTATGCAGGCACCCGTACTCATAGCCATTGATTTTCTCTTTTAGAGCCACCTCGATATGCTGTCCTGACGTAAGATAATCTACCTTGTCCTGCTTTGACATGCCACGGGTAGAACGATATTTTCCCACCATTTTCTTCAGTCTGCATCCAGACCATTGGGAATAAATCTGCTCCACGGAGACGTTTAGACAATTCTCGTTCCTGTCGATCAAGGTGTAGAACTCCTCGGTAAGGGCTGGGGATATATAGTTACCATAGAGACTGGAATCCAGTTCACTATCTTCCGAATGGGGTGCCATTGCCAGATACATGGCCGGCTCCACATGTCGAACTATTTTGTTAACGTATGAGAGTAGTGCCGAGTTCTTTTGGCTGATGGAATCATCGCATAATCTGTCCACATTATATCCCAGGCAATAGAAATCATTGGTGGGCACCAGGCCTTGGCCCACGTTAATAGGGGCAAAGCTCTCAGTAGAACTTTTTTCAAAAGTCACTACCTTTTTGAAAGTCACACTGCACCTGTAATTATTCAAACTAATACTGGCACGGAGCATCCTTACCTTACGGAATTCTTCCAAAATGGAACACTCGAACACCTGCTCCACTTCATCCGCAGCCACATCGAAGTCAACACTCATAAAGGAATATTCCGGTTCCGCTTCCGTCAGTTTAGAACCCGAGGCCTTTATCAGCTGTCTAACAGCCTCGGAGCAGGCCAGTTCGCCCATAGTAGTCTTGCCGTCTGCTATAATGATGCAACCCACCGGCAATAGGGAGGAATCCTCGATAGCTGCAAGAACCACACCTGTGCTATGTCTTTCGCTATACTGTCTGATAGGCACTTTGGGGTTTTCGGGTTGGAGATAGTGACATCCACAATCCGCCATTCCCGGGCAGTGGTTGAAATGGTTCTCCAGCTCTACATCGGTGAGAATAACTCTCCTGCCACACAACTTACACTCAATTGAATCAGAATATTCGTACATTTATCTCATTCCTTATAAAACTCATAGTATATTGTATAATCGTCAGCCTTTATGCGTTCGCTCCTGACCGCCTGTTTAATAGATTCATTTTCCTGGTCCTGCAGCGTGGTCAATGCCTTCTCCGGAGACAATAGTCCGTCTCGAATCTGGACAAACATCTCTCCTACCGTCATTCCCTCGCTGGCCGAACCCATAGGCTCCGGCAGGCGAACCCGATTGGAAAATGCATAGAATGACTCCAGTGTCTGATCAGTAGGCGGCTGATACTCCAGGCTGTTCCAACTGGCGGGTATATTGCCCGTGTCCTTGTACAGCTGGCTCATATTGTCGTTTCGCAGCAAGTACATGAGGAAATCATAGGCCTCCTCCTTGTTGTTTGAGCTCTTGTTGATCTCCACGTAAGTCACGCTATACAAATCTGCCGCCTCAGGCTGAACGAAGGGCAGATACTCCAATACCCGCGAGGTCTTAATAGCGAACTTGCTATTTTCCTGCTGAAGCTTGTCCCTGAGGGTATCGTAATCCACCATAATGGCGGCAATCTGACCCTTAGCAAACTTCTCCACCATTTCCTCGTAGGTGCCCACTCCTTTAAGGGGAATTCTGGAACTATCCGTGAGCTGAGTCACCAAATCCGTAAGTGCTGTATACTTGCGGGTAAGGGTACTGTAGTCGAAGGTATCCACACCGTGAGCCTTGCCAATCTGGGTAATTGTAAATAGCCATTCTGCAGGGTCGTTGGTTGGCAACGCCAGTCCGTACACTGTCCCTCTCTCCTCGGAACTGAGGGCACTAAAATTGCCGTTCATGGCAAGTAATCCCTCCACTGTACATGGAATATCCTGGACATTTACTCCTATTTCGGAAAACAGATCCACGTTGAAGACAGTAGCATAGGTATTCACCATATAGGGCAGCGCATACACCGCTCCTTCTGATACATTGACATTTTCGATCATCAACCCCTCAAACATGGCGGTGTAGTTGTAGCCTGCATCCTTCATATCTACAGACAGGTCGTAGATATTGCCTATATCAAGCATGTCCTTCATGGTCTGGCCATACACCAAGTTGATGTCGGGAGCCGAACCTGTATTAGGTTTTGTCTTTTCCCGATATCTATACGTGATAGTGGCGGTGTAATCGTTAAAGCGGGTCTTGAGCTCAACCTTGACCTTGTCCTGTTGGCTGTTGTAGGCCTGGGTAATGTCTGTCAGATATTGTTCCATGGCCGGGTCGTTGGTGCAGTCTGCCCAGAAGTACAGAGTCTTCTTGGCGTCGGAATGGGCTCGCCTGTAAGAGGATACTCCAATAACAGCTATCAAGACAATCAGTAGTGCTCCGCAAATGCCTGCAATGATTAATTTCCGGTGCCCGGAACCATTAGATGCTGCCACCGCACTGGTGTCCATGGCCTGACTGTCATAGACATATTGCCTCTCCCTGTCCTCATCGTCCACCATTAAAGTGCTACGACCGTTGTATGTATTGGGCCTGGCAGGTCGGTGGATTTGATTGGCCCTATGCACCGACGAGGGGGCGACCCTCTGACTGGTGACATTACTTTGCTCCTCAGCTGAGGATACCCTGACAGGCCTGCGCTGCTTCTTTGGCCGGGAGGATTTTGCGTCGCCTTGGGATCGACTGGCTGAATACTGTTCCCTGGTTACATATGCGTTAGCAGGACGGGAAGGTCCGGGACCTCTACGCCTCTCTACCTTGTCCATGCCATAGGGATCCTCAATTTCCTTGTACTTGCGAGAGAAGTCGGGGCGCGCTACAGTATGCTCCTGCCTGTTCGGCTTGGAGTTGTTGCCCGTTTTCTTTCCTCGGTCTCCTGTGGAATTGTAGTAACCCCTCTTCAACGTTATCCCCTCAAAATATTAGTTCTTAAGGCTATTCAGAGGTGCAGGAATCCTGCCTCCTCTGGCGATAAATTCTGATGAGTCCAGAGTGCTTATTTTCATTACAGGACCGGAACCCAGCAGTCCGCCAAATTCCAATGTATCTCCCACCTGCATTCCCATGGCAGGAATTACCCTGACGGCGGTGGTCTTGGTGTTTATCATGCCGATGGCCATCTCGTCTGCAATCATGGCAGAAATAGTTGTGGCCGGAGTATCCCCGGGAACAACTACCATGTCCAGACCCACAGAGCAAACTGCGGTCATGGCCTCCAGTCTCTCCAGTGTCAAGGAACCGTCTGCAGCAGCTGCCAACATCTGGTTGTCCTCGCTAACTGGAATAAATGCGCCACTTAGTCCACCAACTGATGAGGATGCCATGGCCCCACCCTTCTTGACGGCGTCGTTGAGGATTGCCAGAGCTGCGGTAGTACCACATGCTCCTGCCTTTTCAATACCCATCTCCATAAGAATCTCGGCAACGCTGTCTCCTACTGCAGGTGTAGGTGCCAGAGACAAATCAACAATGCCAAAGGGAACTCCCAGGCGAGAGGATGCCTCAGATGCCACCAGTTGTCCCATACGGGTTACTTTGAACGCAGTCTTCTTAATCGTCTCGGAAACCGTGGTGAAATCCTGGCCCTTGACCCTCTCCAGAGCTCTCTTGACTACTCCGGGACCGCTGACACCCACGTTGATGACGCACTCGGGTTCACCTACGCCATGGAATGCTCCCGCCATAAACGGGTTGTCGTTGGGGGCGTTGCAGAACACTACTAGCTTGGCGCATCCGTTGCAGGCACAGCCAGCAGACATTCTGGAGGTCTCCACAATAACCTCACCCATGCGGCGGACAGCATCCATGTTGATGCCGGCCTGAGTGGAACCCACATTAACCGATGCACATACCCTGTCGGTTGACGTCAATGCCTCGGGGATAGAATTAATCAGCTTAATGGCCGAATCGGAGTACCCCTTCTGTACCAGAGCTGAAAAACCTCCGATAAAGTTGACTCCGGTTGTGGCCGCTGCCTTATCCAACGCCAGAGCAAAGTCCACATATTTGTCGGTGTCCGATGCTGCTGCCACCATGGCAATGGGTGTAACCGAGATACGCTTATTGATAATGGGGATGCCGTACTCCCTCTCGATATCCTCGCCTGTACGGACCAGTTTCTCTGCCCGTCTTGTAATCTTGTCGTATATTTTGCGGCAAGCTGCAGACGGATCGCTGTCAGCGCAATCCAGCAAGGTAATGCCCATAGTTATAGTACGAATGTCCAGTTTGTCCTCCTGTATCATCCGTATGGTTTCTAAAATTTCCTTATTGCCTATCATAACCTTCTCCCATATCAGATTCTGTGCATGGAATCGAAGATCTCTTCCTTTTGAATACGAATCTCCACGCCCATCTGCTGTCCACAGGACTTGAGTCTATCGGAAACCTCTGCAAAGGGCTGGCTGCACTCGGACATATCAACCATCATGATCATGGTAAACAAGTTGTCCATCAGAGCCTGCGAAATGTTCAGAATATTAATGTTGTCATTTGCCAACTCAGCTGTGACCCCAGCAATAATGCCGATTTTGTCGCATCCGATTACGGTAATTACAGCTCTCATAGTAACACCTCTCTGTAGTTATATATAGGTTATAGAATGATAGCACATATTTACGCTGTTTTAAATATTTTCTGTGTTATTCCCAGGTAAAAAATAACGGCACAGACCTTTTTCGATCCGTGCCGCAATGGCTTACTCACTGGTGATTTTCAGCTTTTCTCAGTTAATTCCTGCCAAATACAGTGTGGGATCCACTGTAACTCCATCCTGGGCCAGCTCAAAATGCAAATGGGCTGACTCAGCATATTCTATAGCTGCAGAATCTCCGATTGTGCCAATCAGGTCACCTACTGCCACCATCTGTCCCGTGTATACAGTATCAACCGATGCCAGGTTGGCGTATGTGCTCTGCCAGCCGTTTCCGTGGTCAATTACGATGGTATATCCCATGGAGGGATCCTTCTCCGCCTTGACTACGACACCGTCAGCTGCTGCCTTTACTGCAGAACCCAGAGATCCTTCAATGTCAATTCCGCTATGTGTGTGCCAATAGTCCATAGTTACACTGTAGATCAAATGGTCCATTGCATACTCCTTGCTAACGTGACCAAACAGAGGGGTTTTAAAGGAAATGGTTACGTGACTACCCACAGAATCCACATCCGGGGTCATCTCCTCTGTATCCTCATTGCCCTCGGTATTGTTCCCGGGTGTAGGCGTTGCTGTAGCGTCCGGCTCTGCGGTAGGCAAAACCGTTGGCCTGGCGGTGGGTGTTGAGGTTGGAGTTGGTGTCATGGTGGAAACAGACGACTTATCGTCATCGTCCGTGGAATTATGTGCTGTATCTGCAGCGATCCAGATGGATGCGGCAATGATTCCCACAACCACCAGCCCTGCCAGCAGCCATCGCCACCAGTTGTTGTCTTTATGATTTACATTATTCATGTGCTCTCCTATCGCTGTTTTATCGGTAGTATTTCCGAGCACAGAATAATTTATTCGGAATTGTGCGGAATTTCTCGCAAATCGAAAACCAAGATCTCAACAAAATAAAAGAAGTCGGCGCTTGTGCACCGACCTCCGATTCTCAGCTGTTTTGTCAGACAGATACGTCCATCTTGATCGTGTCGTGATAGCGATAGTCTATCAGCTTAACGTCGTCTGCTGTAAAGTCATAAATTGAGGTCTTGTCAGGATTTATCCACAGCTTGGGGGCCGGGTAAGCCTCAGACAATCTGCCAAGCTGTCCCCTCAGCTGCTCCACATGGTTCTCGTAGATATGAGCGTTGTTAATCACATGGGTAAAGATGCCCGGCCTGTATCCGGTGCACTGGGCCACAATATGTGCCAGCAAAGCGTATTGAGACATATTAAAAGGCACTCCCAGACCCATATCTGCAGAACGCTGAACCAGCATGCAGTTGAGTCTGCCATCTGTAACGTCCCACATCGTCATAAATGCACAGGGATGCAATGATCCTGTATCCAGCCACTCGTTCTGCCACAGGCTCATAATGTGCCTGCGTCCCTGGGGATCCCTCTTGATTCCCTCAATCAGGTTGTCGATCAGGTGGTACTTGCCCACAATCCATCCATAGGCAGTGCCGATGGTACCATCCTCCATCATCCACTCATCCCAAATGTGAACATTTTGCTCCTGCAGTTTGAGAACGTCGTTGCTTTGGTCTCTGTAAATCCAGAGCAACTCCTTGGTGGCTGTCTTAAAGGCCACCTTCTTAGTGGTAAGTATAGGAAACTCCTGCTCCAGATCGAATTGCATAATCTTGTGGGGGAGCTTGTAGGTATTGGTAACTGTGCGGTTTGTATCGTAATATCCGTGATCCAATATGTCGGAGATTATGGCCAGATACTGTTCATCTGCTCTGCTCATACGCATTTCCTCCCATTTAGCTGTGTTGTATCTATTGTATCAAAGACATATTCAAATTAAAAGGGAAACCATCCTGTGTTGTGCCCTCTTACACGCACTTCGAATTTATTTATAGCACTGTTCATATTGGCCCATAGGACAACCATATAATCTCCCATAACGAAAGAAGAGCTAGTCCAACATGTCAAGAATAACCCAATTTTTAAAGTCCTATTCCATTGGAGATTTTATATCCTTTGGTGCCTGTGTGCTGGCTGCAGTGGCAATATGCCTGTGGTTGGGAGGCTTGCGCGGCACCAAGGAACCAGAACCACCTACTGTCGACCACATAGTCTCCTCAGAAACCATTACTGTGCTCATGGACGGAGAAACTGTCTCCATGGATATGGTTCAATATCTGACCGGAGTCCTGGCAGTGGAAATGGGGCCTGATTTTTCGGAGGAGGCTCTCAAGGCTCAGGCAGTTGCAGCCTATTCCTATGCCAAATTCAAGGTTGTCAACTCCCCCGGCAATCACAAAGGCGGAGCCGATGTGTGCAACAGTCCTGCCCACTGTCAGGGGTGCCTGTCGAAACCTACCTACTACTCCAAGCATGGCGACGGCTTGGCCGAGCAAGCTGCAGCAAAGGCAAATTGGGAATATATGGAGAATTGTGTTCAGCAGGTGCTGGGGTATTCAGTGGAATATCAAGGTCAAGTAATCAATGCAATGTACCACGATAGCAGCCCCTATTCCACCGTATCTTTTGAATCGGTGTTTGGGTATGACGTGCCCTATCTTCAAGCTGTCAGCTCTCCGGAATTAACCGGATTTGAGCCCCGCAGGCAGATGTATATTTTCAGCACCGACGAGTTAGCCTCCGCGGTTTCGGCCACAGGGGCACAAAATATAACCTTGACCACAGATACAGCCACAGGCCGTGTCAGCAGCATCTCCATCAGCGACACCACCATGTCGGGAGTGGATTTTCGCAGCAAAACCGGAATACGCTCCACATGCTTTAGCCTGTCATGCTCCGGGGGAAACGTCTACATATATACGCTAGGTTGGGGGCACGGAATTGGCCTGTGCCAGAGAGGCGCAGAAGTCATGGCCCGGCAGGGTTCCACCTGGCAGGACATTCTGTTGCATTACTATTCCGGGGTAACTATTGCCGAGCCTGAGAGCAACTGAATGCTCCTGTTGTTATCTCTTGCTCGTACGGGAGGTTCTCTCTCCAATCTTGGTCAAAACCTTGGCGGAGGTGCCTCCGATGAGGGTGCAGAATACAGCCTCAATAAGTCCGTTGAGACCCACAAATGCTACTGCAAAAGCCAGGATAGACAAGCCTCCTCGCATTCCCTGTATGTAATCTGTGGAGCCAAACAGCAGCAACACCATGCCAGTGAACAGAACTGTATTTGTTATGGCAGCAGTCAGTGCGGACACAATGTATGAGGCAAATCCTGTCTTGTCCACCTTCTGTACCCAGCGGAATACGTAGCCGCTGAGAACGCCCATGGCAATTCTGGGCAGCATACATACCAGCAAGGTGTAAAACCAGTTAATACTAAGCAGAGTCGATCCAAACAGGCTGATGGAGGGAATACCCAGGCACTGCAAAAAGCTGGTGATTCCGAAAAATGCGCCCAATATAGCACCTGTAGCCGGGCCCATGATAGCAGCTCCGATCATAACAGGTATCATCATTGTGGTAATCTCTATAGTGCCGTATTTAATATATCCCAGAGGGGTAATATCTAAAACCAACATAACGGCCATAAGCATGGCCAGTCGTGTGATATAGCGTGTCTTGTTCTTATTCATAGCTCATCTCCTCTTATTCTTGTTGTAGATACATAGCAGGCCCTTGAGCATCAAGTCGGGGTCATAGACCGCATTGCATCGGGCGTATTTGCACACCTGTTGCGCCAGGCCGCCGGTGGCTACTACGGAGCACTTCTGACCCAACTCCTCCTCTATGCGCATAACTACGCCGTCAATCATGGCTGCTGTACCGTAAATTGCTCCGGACTTCATACAGTCAATTGTATTGGTCCCCAAAACCTTACCCTCATATTTGAGATCAATGTGGGGGAGTTGAGCTGTGCGGTCCGACAGGGCCTCCTGAGACAGCCTGAGACCGGGCATGATTGCGCCGCCGATAAAAGCCTTGTTTTCATCCACCACAGAAATAGTGGTAGCAGTGCCCATATCTACAACGATAACAGGCAAACTGTACTGGTCCGCTGCGGCAACACTGTCGGTGAGCAGGTCTGCGCCCAGAGTTGCTGGGTCGTCTATTCTGATGTTAATGCCTGTCTTGGTGCCTGGCCCAACAATAAAGGGCCGTCTGTTGCACAGGCTCTGCATAGCAGAGGCCAGCGCGTCCGTCACCTGGGGTACTACCGAAGAGATAATAGTATCCACAACTGTACTGAAATCCACACCATAGTTACTGAGAACTGCGGAGATAGTGGCGGCATATTCGTCAGATGTCTTGTGGGTGTTTGTCTGAATCCTGGCTTGAAAGATGAGATAATCGCCATCGAAGCCACCGATGACTATGTTGGTATTGCCAACATCAATTGCTATAAGCATATATACTTCCTTTCTACTGTTGCTCACGCATACCGCGGATGCAGCGAAGAATTTACTGACTGATTATATTACATGATCTGGAAAAACAAAAGCAAGAAATGAATTATATAGATAATAGACTTAGGCTTTCCCTTTTCTTCCTTTTTCGACTTTTTTCTCAATTTTCTGTGCCACATTAACAGGGGGACGAATATTATGTTGTAGGCTCTTTTGAGAAAGGAGATTTATATGAACAGATGGAATATTAACAGAAACAACAACTGTAATGAGAACGATAATATCCGTCAAGATAATTGCGATTGCGATAATCGAGGCTGTGATCCCTGTTGTTCTACATGTCCTCCCGGCCCTCCCGGTCCACAAGGACCTGCCGGTGAGCGCGGTCCTGCTGGGCCTCAAGGCCCTATTGGCCCAAGAGGTTTTCCCGGAATTCCCGGTCCTATCGGGCCTCAGGGTCCCATTGGTCCCCAGGGTCCTATAGGTGAAACCGGAGCTATCGGGCCTCAGGGTCCTGCCGGCGCAACTGGACCTGTTGGGCCGCAGGGTCCTGCCGGTGAGACTGGGCCTGTTGGTCCCCAGGGTCCCGTTGGGGCTACTGGAGCCGTTGGTCCTCAGGGTCCCGTTGGTGAAACCGGTCCTATCGGGCCTCAGGGCCCCGTTGGTGAAACCGGTCCTATCGGGCCACAGGGTCCCGCTGGTGAAACCGGACCTATCGGGCCTCAGGGTCCCGCTGGTGAGACTGGACCTGTTGGTCCCCAGGGCCCCGTTGGTGAAACTGGAGCCGTTGGTCCTCAGGGTCCCGCTGGTGAGACCGGTCCTGTTGGTCCCCAGGGTCCCGCTGGTGAAACCGGTCCTATCGGGCCTCAGGGTCCTGCTGGTGAAACCGGACCTGTCGGGCCTCAGGGTCCCGCTGGTGAGACTGGACCTGTTGGTCCACAGGGTCCCGCTGGTGAAACCGGTCCTATCGGGCCTCAGGGTCCCGCTGGTGAGACTGGAGCTGTTGGTCCTCAGGGTCCCGCTGGTGAAGCCGGGCCTGTTGGTCCCCAGGGGCCTGCTGGTGAAACCGGACCTATCGGGCCTCAGGGTCCTGCTGGTGAAACCGGACCTGTTGGGCCTCAGGGTCCCGCTGGTGAAACCGGGCCTGTTGGTCCCCAGGGGCCTGCTGGCGGTGTCCTAGGCTTTGCTGATTTTTATGCATTGATGCCACCGGATAATGCCGCAACAGTAGCTCCCGGAACTGACGTCAGTTTCCCGGAAGACGGGCCTAACAGTGGAACTGAAATTACCAGAACAGGCCCCGATTCCTTTAATCTGGCGGAAATCGGAACATATCAGGTACTGTTTGAGGTGAGCGTAGACGAGGCTGGGCAGTTGATATTGACTCTGAACGGAGAGGATCTGGACTACACCGTAGTTGGCAGAGCCACAGGCACTTCGCAGATTGTAGGCATGGCGCTTGTAACAACTACAGTCACTGACTCCATCCTGACAGTCAGAAATCCTGCTGGCAACGCTGCTGCACTTACCATTACGCCTCTTGCAGGAGGAACGCGACCAGTTTCTGCACATCTTGTAATCACTCAGCTTGCATAGTTGTGAACAACTGAATATGTGCTAAAAAAAGAAAAGACCTCGAATGAGGTCTTTTCTTTGGTGCAGTCGGGGGGACTTGAACCCCCACCTGCGTTACACAAACTAGTACCTGAAACTAGCGCGTCTGCCAATTCCGCCACGACTGCAAGCGATTTAGCGGAAACCATATTAACACAGCAACATTACCCTGTCAACTCAGTAATCAATAGACCATAGAGGATTTTTCTCGATTTTTGCCAAAGCCTATTTCACTTCTTGACAATTTCCTTATTTAGAGGTGAAATAGAACAATCTTATATTTATAAATAAGAAGTTACTGAAGGAGTACCAAACATGAAAAACGTACGCAAGATTTTATCTCTGGTACTGGTCATCGCTATTATGGCCACTACCGCACTGGTTACCACTTCCTGCAGCAAGCAGGGCTACACCATCGGCATTCTGCAGTTGGTTGATCACGAGGCACTTGACGCAGCAACAGAGGGCTTTAAGCAGGCTCTTATTGACAGACTTGGTGAAGAAAATGTTAATTTCGATTATCAGAATGCTGCTAACGACACCAACACATGTTCCACTATCGCAAACAACTTTGCATCCAAGAACGTTGATTTGATTATGGCCAATGCAACTCCTGCCCTTCAGGCCTGTGTTGCCGCCACAACCACTATTCCGATTCTCGGCACATCTGTTACAGAGTACGGCGTTGCTCTCAGCATTGACAACTTTACAGGTGTTGTAGGTTCCAACGTTTCAGGCACATCCGACCTGGCTCCTCTGGACGAGCAGGCACAGATGATTATCGACCTGTTCCCCGAGGCAAAGACTGTTGGTCTGCTCTACTGTTCTGCAGAGCCCAACTCCAAGTATCAGGTACAGGTTGTCAGGGCTTATCTCGAGGGCAAGGGCCTTACTGTTAAGGACTTTGCATTCACCGACTCCAACGACGTAGCTCTCGTTTCTGAGAACGCTGCTTCTGAGAGTGATGTTATCTACATCCCCACAGACAACACTGCTGCTTCCTGCACAGAGACCATCAACAACGCCTGCCTGCCTAAGAGGGTTCCCGTTGTTGCTGGTGAGGCTGGCACATGCAAGGGTTGTGGCGTATTCACATTGTCCATCAGCTACTATGATCTGGGCTATAAGACAGGCGAGATGGCTGCTGACATTCTCGAGGGCAAGGCTGACATCAGCACAATGGCTATTCAGTACGCTCCCACACCATCAAAGATGTACAACAAGGAGAACTGTGAGGCCCTTGGCATCACTATTCCCGAAGGTTACACACCTCTTAAATAATTACTTGGAGTGATACAAATGGGTTTTATTAATGCACTACCTGGTGCCATTGCTCAGGGTATTATCTGGGGCATAATGGCAATAGGTGTCTACATTACATATAAGTTACTGGACATGGCTGACTTGACCGTTGATGGCTCCATCTGTACAGGCGCAGCTGTATGTACCATGTTGGTTATCAACGGCGTTAATGTCTGGCTTGCAATGATTGCTGCTCTGCTGGCAGGCATGCTCACAGGCCTGGTTACTGGTTTGTTTCATACTGCTATGGGTATTCCCCCGATTCTGGCAGGTATCCTCACCCAGCTGATGCTGTGGTCAGTAAACCTCAAGATATTGGGCAAGGCCAACCAGGGACTTAGCTCACGCACATACAACGTAGTTATTACCCAGTTGGACAGGATTGCCTCCATTATTATTCTGGCAGGTATAGTTCTTGTGCTTATTGCCCTGCTGTACTGGTTCTTCGGCACAGAGTTGGGTTGTTCCCTCCGTGCTACAGGTTGCAACATCAACATGAGCCGCGCTCAGGGCATCAACACCAACATGAACAAGATTCTGGGTCTGGTTATATCCAACGGTATCGTAGCTCTCTCAGGCGCACTGCTGTGCCAGTATCAGGGCTTTACAGATATTAACATGGGCCGTGGTGCTATTGTTATTGGTCTGGCTGCAGTTATCATCGGCGAGGCGCTGTTTGGCAAGATTGCTACCAACTTTGCTCTCAAACTGGCCAGTGTTGTAGGAGGCGGTATTATTTACTACATCGTCTATCAGACAGTTATTTGGATTGGCTTGGACACAGACTTGCTCAAGATGCTCTCCGCTATCGTAGTTGCCGTTTTCCTGGCAGTTCCCTACTGGAGAGAAAAGTACTTTTCCAAGGCCGTAAAGAAGGGAGGAAATGCAAATGCTTGAACTTAGAAATATTTCCAAGACTTTCTTCCCCGGTACAGTCAATGAGAAGCTGGCATTAGATAACCTTAACCTGACACTCAACGACGGCGACTTCGTAACCGTTATTGGAGGCAATGGTGCTGGCAAGAGTACCATGCTCAATATTATCGCCGGCGTGTTTGCTCCCGATGAGGGACAGATCCTCATAGATGGCAAGGATGTGACCAACATGCCCGAGCACAGGCGCGCTTCCTTCCTTGGCCGCGTTTTCCAGGATCCTATGATGGGTACTGCAGCTAATATGCAGCTAGAGGAAAACCTGTCTCTGGCATATCGTCGTGGCAAGCGCCGCACTCTCCGCTGGGCTATCACCAAGGCAGAGCGACAGGAATACAAGGAAATGCTTCAGGAACTGGATCTGGGTTTGGAGGCAAGACTCACCACCCGTGTGGGATTGCTTTCAGGAGGTCAGCGACAGGCAGTTACACTGCTCATGGCCACAATGAACAAGCCTGAGCTGTTGTTGCTGGACGAGCACACCGCTGCTCTGGACCCCAAGACAGCTGACAAAGTTCTCTCCCTTACGGACAAGTTCGTATCTGAGGACAACCTGACCACACTGATGATCACCCACAACATGAAGGACGCAATTGCCCACGGCAACCGTCTCATCATGATGAACGCAGGTCGCATCATCTTCGATGTCAGCGGCGAGGAAAAGAAAAAGCTCACCGTGGAGATGCTGCTAGAGCAGTTCTCCAAGGCCAGTGGCACAGAGTTCACCAGCGACAGAGCACTTCTTGGTTAATTCATTGCGTA
>JAFVXO010000035.1 GCA_017501105.1 Clostridia bacterium
ACTTCTTACCTGTCAACCCTATGTGGCATAAATCCCAGCGCATCTGCAGATACCAGCATCAGGTCAACTCCCATTGCATCTCCTCTGGGGGCCACCGAAATTCCGGGACCGTGTATGTGACCGTAATAGCATCTGTTCACGCCATATTCCCTGAGCAGCTGCAGCATCTGGTGCTGTCCATCATATGTAGCTGTGGGCGGGAAATGTGAAAAGGCTATTATCTCGCCGGAATTTGGCATACTCTCCTGCAGTGCCCTTCCCTTTTCCAGGGAAAGGCGCAGTCTGCCCACCTCTCGGGCATAGGCCTTGCGGTCTGTCTGGTCGGAACTTGTTCCAACACTGTCCCACAATCTGGAACCACACACAATGCAGTCCTCTACTACGAATGCGTTATTATACAGGATTTTAATGGAGTCCAGTTCGTTCTCATCCAAGAACCTCTGCATTTTGGCCACAGTATCCCACCAGTAATCGTGGTTTCCCCGGATAATAATCTTGTTGCCCGGTAGTCCGTGAATAAACTTAAGATCCTCCAGGCTGTCCTCCAGCTTCATTGCCCAGGAGATGTCTCCTGGAATCACCACCGTGTCCTCCTGGCCTACTGTGTTCTCCCAGTTTTCCCTGATACGGTCCATATAACCTACCCAGCCTCCGCCGAATATATCCATGGGCTTGTCCTCGGCGCCAAAGGACAAGTGCAAATCTGCCAACACATATATAGCCATAACTACTCCTGCCCTTCCTTGTGATAGTAGTTATATACCGCCTCTGCAGTTGCCTTGTCAATTCCGCGGACAGCCTCCAACTGCTCTATGGTAGCCTCCTTGATGGCCTTCATGGAACCAAAGGCTTTGTACAGCAGCTGCTTGCGCTTGGGGCCCACCCCCTTAATACTGTCAAGCTGGGATCTATTCACCTTGGCCTGGCGAGTTGAGCGCTGGTAGCTTATTGCGTACCTGTGCACCTCATCCTGGATTGACGAGATAAATCGCATGAGCTGCAGGTTGTTGGATATGTCAAATTCTGTACGATCTGTGGTGATGGTTCTGGTCCTATGCTTTGCATCCTTAACCAGTCCAAATACAGGCACCTCATCTGGCACCGCTCCGCTGCTGCGTATGGTATTAACGTGTCCTCTGCCTCCATCCAGCAGGACAAGGTCTGGCCATGGTCCAAACTCCTCTACCGAGTTGTTGAACCTGCGAGAAATCACCTGGGTCATGGCTGCATAGTCATCTTGGCCGGCCTGATTCTTAATCTTAAATCTCCTGTAGGCCTTGGGGTCTGGCTTCCCCTGAGTGAATACGATCATTACGCCTACCATGTCCTCCTTACCCAGATTGGATATGTCGTAGGATTCAATCCTGTCAGGCAGACTGTCCAACTGCAGCATGCGGGTCAGCGAGGCCAGAGCATCGTATATCACCGACGAATCCTTCTTGATGCTCTCCTTGTATTGCTGCATGGAAATCTTGGCGTTGTCCTCCACTATTTCAATAACTCGGCGGCGCTCTCCGATCTTGGGCACAGAAATATGGACTCTGGATCCCTTCTTTTCGCTGAGCCAGGCCTCCAAAATCTCCCTGTCCTCCACATCCTCTGCTAAAAGCACCTCTTCCGGCACAAATACGTCGTCATGATAGAACGACTTGATGTAAGACGACAATAATTCTGCTGTGGACCAGGCTTCAGTATTGTCTGCTACATAATAATCCCTGCCTGTGACCATTCCGTTCCGCACAAAGAACACCTGGAAGCAAACCCTGTTGTCCTCCCGGGTATAGGCAAACACGTCCCACTCTCGGCCGTCGTTAAAGGAAACTCTCTGTTTTTCTGTGATGTGGCGAATACCGGCCAGCCTGTCTCTTAGCTTGGCCGCCCTCTCGAAGTTCAGCTGTTCCGCTGCCTGCCTCATCTCCTCCTGCAGTAGTCTCTCTGTCTCCTCAGAGTTGCCTTTAAGGAAGCTGACTATGGCATGAATGCGTTCCATGTATTCCTCTCGGGAGATTTTGCCCATGCAGGGGCCGGGACACTTGCCAATATCCCAGTTAATACATCCCTTACCTCCTGGACCAAAGTTGGCTGAGTTTCGAGCGCATTGGCGGGTAGGATATATTTCGCCCAATATATCCACCACCTGGGCTGCTGCAGAACCGTTTGGATAAGGACCAAAATAAACCCCTCCTGGTATGTTGGGGTTATGGGTGCGAATCAGCCTGGGAAACCTGTCAGCCATAGTAACACACAGCAGTTGATAGGTTTTGCCGTCCTTCATCAATATATTGTATTTTGGGGAATATTTCTTGATGAGAGTACTCTCCAACACCAGAGCTTCTGTCTCTGTATTGGTCACAATGTACTCAAAATGGTCAATCTTAGAAATCATCTGGAGAATTCTCTCCGAATGATTGGTACTCTTCCGGAAATACTGTCTGACTCGGTTCTTCAGAGACGAAGCCTTGCCCACATAGATGATCTTGTCATCGTTGTCGTGCATCAAATACACGCCGGGCCTGTCCGGTAGATGCTCTAGTTGCCACTTAAGATCAAAATTGTCTTTCAAATGGATATCAGTTACCTTGCAAGAATTGGATAAGGTCGTTTACAGCTTCCTCTTCGTCGGCGCCTGCCGCTACAACTGTCATTTCGTTGCCCTCAAAGGCACAGAGGGAAACAACTCCGAGAAGGCTCTTGGCATTTGCCTGATGGTCGCCCTTCTTAAGTGTAATGTTGCTCTGGAAAACGGAAGCTCTATTGATAAGCTGTGCTGCCTCCTTGGATCCCATTCCAAACACTCTGTTCATGCTAATTGTCTTAGAAGTCATTGTGCTCTCTTCCTTTTACATTCAAATCTGATTAATAGATAGCCATGCTAAGCATACATAGGGATTATAACATACTGTTTTATTCCGTGTAAATCATCGCAAGCTTCTCAAAAAAATCACCTTAAACTAACTAAAATTATCTATTTTGCCTCAAAGCTGTCCTGTCTTGTGTATATCATGGCATCTTCGCCATTGTCGGTATAGTATTTCTTGCGAATCCCAGCCAGTTGAAATCCTCTTCCAGTATATAGCCCTATGGCAGCATCGTTGCTCCGTCTGACCTCCAGCTCGTAGAACTGCAGTCCCATGTCGGCACCCATTTCAAACATGCGATCCATAAGCCTGCCTGCAATGCCCTGACCCCTGTAGTTCTCCTCAACGGCCACCTTGGTAATGTGTCCCTCGTCCACACAGGTATACATGCTGCAATATCCGATTACCTGATCTCCCGACAGTGCCACCAGACACACGCTATTGTCCTTGGCCACCTCGTCTCTATATGACTGCTCGCTCCATATCTCGTAGGATCTTGACTTGTCTCCCCTGCCAAATGAAGCCCTCTCTATGGCTGCCACCTGAGGCAAATGTCGTTCCTGCATTGGCTCTATGCTGTACTGTATCATGACTTTGCCCCTGTCTGTTTGCTGCGTTCGGCCTGAGACTGTCTCAGGTACTGAGGCGCTGCCGTTACTGGGTTGACCTCTCTGCCCTCCATGGCCATAAACTCGGCTATTGCTACAGCCGCCCACGCTGCAGGTCTATGTATGTCAGAAACCACTGTAACTCCCTGCAGTTGCTGAACCATATCCATATGAGCGTATATGCCAGTGCCTGCCAGGATGCAGTCTGCCCCGCAGAGTTCTAAAGCCTGAGGCAACAGTTCCCCTATTGCTCCAGCAGTGTCTCCCATCAGCGCACAGGGCTCTGTATCGGGGCCAATCCTATAACAACCCATGTATACCTGGTCGTTGCGGGCATCCATCATGACGCACACATTCCCAGAATATCCGGACTTGGCAACCTGCCACGCCATACATTCAAGAGATGAAACAGAATACATAGGCCGTCCCGTGGCATAAGACAGTGCCTTGGCTGTGCACATACCTACCCGGAGACCTGTAAATGATCCCGGACCGGCAACACATGCCACCCCATCGGTATCACTGACAACCATACCACCATCCTGCAGCAATTCCTGGATAGCCCCTACAATCATGGCGGACTGGCGATAATCGTTGCCTATGACAGACTCTCTGACTTGGCGTCTATCTCCCACCGCAACGGAAGCTGTTCCTGTTGATGTGTCTATTCCTAAATAATTCATTGCGCAAACTCCATGGGGCTGTTGGTGGAAATCGTTATATGTCTCTCCTCGGAGTTATCCGAGGTCTTGGACAAATGAACTCTGATACTATCCTCAGGTATCAGGTTGCCTGCCCTGTCCGGCCATTCCACCAGGATAATCGCTCCCCTATGGAAATAGCTGTCAAAGTCCATGTCGTACACCTCGTCCTCTCCCGACAGACGATATAGGTCAAAGTGGTACAACTCTCCATCCCTGACCCAATATTCGTTGACAATGGTGTAGGTAGGGCTGGTCATGTAGTCGTCCACCTGCAGTGCCTGACCAATTCCCTCGGCTATTACAGTCTTGCCTGTGCCCAGGTCGCCCTCCAGGCACACCACATCTCCAGAACGAAGCAGAACTCCCAGACGTTTGCCCAGGAGTACCGTTTCTTCTCGACTACTCGTATCGAATGCGTATGTGTAGCTGTGTCTGCTAGCTAAACCCATTAGACAATAGTTTCTCCCAACTTGCGACCTGCCAGCAAATGGAAATGCAGGTGCATGACGGACTGTGCTCCGTCGGGGCCGCAGTTATTGATTACACGCATTCCGTTTTCCTCGGAAATTCCCATGTCAGCAGCAATCTTGGTGATGGCAGACATTACAGCCGTAACATCCTCTGCATTGGAGCTGTCCATGGCCAACAGGCTGGACATGTGCTTCTTGGGCATAACCAAAACGTGCACGGGAGCCTGAGGATTTATGTCCTTGATGGCCAACACCTTGTCGTCCTCGTATACCTTGGCGGAGGGAATCTCCCCTGCGATTATCTTACAAAAAATACAGTTACACATGTGCCTGCCTCCGACTATTTCTTCATGCTCTCGATGGCTGCCAGCGCTGTCTCAAAGGCCTTGTCCATCATGGATGCGTCCTTGCCGCCGGCCTGAGCCATGTCGGGCTTGCCGCCGCCATTGCCTCCGCAAACCTGGGCGAATGCCTTGACAATCTGTCCGCAGTTAATGCCTGCAGGAATCAGGTCCTTGGTGCATGCGCAGAGCACAACAACCTTGCCATCGTTGGCGGCACCCAGGAGCACTACTCCAGAGCCCACCTTGTCTCTCAATGTCTCGCAGTATCCGCGCATATCGTCTGCGGACATGCCGTCAACACGACCTGCAACGACCTTGATACCGGCAACTTCCTTGAGATTGTCTGTGATAAACTCTCCTGCCTTGGCTGCATTAAGCTGGGCCTTGAGTTCGCCGTTGGCCTTTGTCAGCTCCTTGGCGTTGTCTGCCATGGTCTGAATCTTGGCTGCCAGGTCTGCTGGGCTTGCCTTTGCAACGGTGCAGGCTGCCTTAAGCATTGTCTCCTGGTTCTTGACGTATTCAACGGCATTAAGTCCTGTAACTGCCTCAATACGACGTACTCCAGCTGCAACAGCACCCTCGGAGATAATCTTAAACAATCCGATTACGGATGTGTTGGATACGTGAGTACCACCGCAGAGCTCCTTGCTGAACTCTCCACACTTAACCTCTCTGACCACGTCTCCGTACTTTTCGCCAAACAGAGCCATAGCGCCCTCTGCAACAGCCTCGTCCTTGGACTTAACGTCTGTTACAACAGGCATGTTCTCCAAAATCTTGGCATTTACCATATCCTCAACCTGAGCAAGCTCCTCAGCGGAACAACCCTTAAAGTGGGAGAAGTCAAATCTCAGGTTTTCTGCGTTAACGTAGGAACCTGCCTGCTTAACATGGTCTCCCAACACAGCGCGCAATGCTGCATGCATAAGGTGAGTTGCTGTGTGGTTGCGGCAAATGGACAATCTGTCTGCTGCTGCAACTGTGGCCTTGACCTCAGCGCCTGTAACCAGCTGTCCAGCAACTACATGGCCATAATGGAGGAACTTGCCATCGCCAACCTTGCGGCAATCTGTAACCTGAACCTCAAAGCTGCCATCCAGAGCAACAACAGTACCCTTGTCGCCAACCTGACCGCCCATCTCTGCATAGAAGGGGGTCTGGTCCAGCATAAAGGTTACATCTGCATCCTGTTCTGCTGCCTCGACCAAATCATTGTTGTCGAAAATTCTCACCACCTTGGCTGTGGATGAAATCTCGTCATATCCTGTGAAAACCGTGTTAGGATCTCCTACGCATACGGACAGGGATCCTGTTGCCCAACCGGAGTCCTCGTTAGCCTTAAATGCTGCACGAGCGCGCTCCTTCTGCTTCTTCATCTCTGCGTGGAATCCATCAACATCTGTTGTCAGTCCGCTTTCCCCTGCAATCTCAATGGTCAGGTCCAGAGGGAATCCGTATGTATCGTGAAGCTTGAATACCTGAGGTCCTGCCAAAACAGTGTTGCCGGCCGCCTTTGCCTCGTCGATGTACTCTCTCAAAATCTCCAAACCTGCGTCCAGAGTCTTGTAGAATCTGGCCTCCTCATTGGCGATAACGGAGATGATATAGTCGTGCTTGTCCGTAAGCTCGGGATATGCTGCAGCAGACTCAGTAATAGCCTGCTCAACCACCTGAGTGAGGAATGCGTCCTTGATACCCAGGAGTCTGCCGTGACGTGCTGCTCTGCGGATAAGTCTGCGCATAATGTATCCACGACCCTCATTGGAAGGCAGGATGCCGTCTGCAGCCATCAT
>JAFVXO010000007.1 GCA_017501105.1 Clostridia bacterium
GGGGTCGGGATTCCAGAACTCACCTGCGTCGATGCCGGGCCAGGAACCAGTCTCGCCACCGCTGGAAGCACCACCCTCATACTCGTACTCAAGGGCAGCCTTGGGAACGGCAACAGTGGTAATTTCCTCTGTGAAGATGGGCCTGTCGTAGAGAATCTGTGTGTGCTTTTGAAGCTCGGAAGTGGAGTACTCTGTGGTCTCGCCCTCTGCGTTTGTGATAGCAAGATTGCAGATAGCAACCTGATCGCCAACAACGCAGCCGGAACCTAACTTAAGATAGAAATAAGAAGCAGTGTACTTCTCAGCAAGCTCGCCGGACTCGTCAGAGAATGCAGCAACCTCGCAGTGTACGTAGTACCAGCCGTCTCCTACATCGATAACGGAAACGTTATCGCCATATGACTCGGCAATGAATGCGGGATCGGATGCAACACCTACGCTCTCCTTGGAAGCACCTACAACGGACAGAGTGGACTCTGCAGTTGCGTGGGGTTTAATGAGGAAAGAAACTACGTAAGCGTTCTTGACAGATCTTTCGATCTTGAACTGGAATCTGCTCTCGCAGTATGAATCGCTACAGTCAGAAGCTGTCAGAACAAGAACTTCTGTATCTACTGTCTCGGCAGCAAAAGCTGATGTGGAAACAGCAAAGACGGATGTAATTGTCAAAGCCAGCAGGAGAACTGTAATCACGATGCGTGAGATTTTGTTCATAATATATATCCTCCTGAAATACTATGCGCAATGGACAGATATCACATCGACATCGGCACATTGCGTAAGCATATACTAACACGACATAGTGAAAGTGTTCAAGCGTTTTGAAGTGAAAAACTTGAAATTTGTATAAAATATATTAATGCGCGCGACTATGGAACTGTAGAAAATCCTAAAACTGGGAATTACTTAACAACAAAGGGGATTCGTGGTATAAATTACGTGTGTTTTTCAAAGGCGGAGCCTCTGCTGAATAAATATCACAATTCCGAAATCAAGGCAGAGCTGTCGGTTTAGTGGGAGTCAGGCCATGGATCATACCGTAATATCGTATAAGTGTCCAAACTGTTCAGGCGGACTGGAATACAAGCCGGGATCCGATAAGTTGGTTTGCCCTTTTTGCGACTCCGAGTTCAGAGAGTCCGAACTCAAGGACACCAAAGCATATCGCCAAGCCCGAGAGGAGCAGAGGCTACAGGAGGAGTTCAACGCCCAAATGGTGGAATACAATTGCCCATCCTGCGGAGCGGAGATACTGGCGGACGAGAATACAGCAGCTGATATATGCCCGTATTGCCACAATCCTGTGGCGCTCAAGGGCAGATTGTCCGGTGCGCTGAGGCCTGACAAGGTGGTTCCATTCAAATATGACGCCCAGGCGGCTAAGCAGAAGTTCATAGAGACTATGGGCAAGCGGAAGTTTGTTCCCAGGAACTTTTTGGCGATTGCACAGCTGGAGAAAATTCAGGGCATATATTATCCATTTTGGGTAGCAGATGCAGATACAGACTCCTCCTTTACGGGTATAGGGACCAAGGTCCGCACCTGGAGAGCAGGCAACATCAGATATACAGAAACCTCCAAGTACGATGTGTACAGAAGGGGAGATATACATTTTGAAGACCTGAGTACCGCAGCGCTGTCAGAGGCTGATAAAGCCATACTGGAGGGCATCCTGCCCTTCCCAGCCACCTGTCACGAAGATTTTTCCATGACATATCTGTCCGGATTCGTTACCAAGAAGAGGGACATGGACCGCAAGGACGTGGAGGGCGATGTAAAGAATCGTATTGACACCTATTCCGAGCAGCTATTGCGAGAAACCATCCATGGCTACAGTTCTGTCTCCACCAGAGAGCGCAGAGCCGTGATTAAACAGAGCAGATGGGAATACTGTCTCATGCCCATTTGGTTGCTCACATACAACACCCCCAAAAGGCGATACGTATTCGCTATGAACGGATATACAGGCAAAACCTACGGCGAATTGCCCATCGACTGGAAGAAACTGCTGTTGGTTGGCCTGGGGATTGGCCTTGGAATAGGTCTGCTAGCTGCGCTGCTTGTGCCAGCAGTTTTGGGTTCCTCTGGGTACTATTTCAGCAGCGGAGGAGGTTTCCTGATATGGTAAGGAAATTATTGCTGTGCTGTCTGACGATTCTACTGATTGTGTGCGGTTCTTCCGCAGCGCTAGCAGATGTTGACGTCTATGTGTTGGACAACTCCGGCACGGGAATATTCCGGGATGCCGCAAGCCTGGAACAGGCCTTGCGCAAGGCCACTGACCTGGAGGGGGCCTATTTTATAGCTGTTTCCACAGATGTTTCCTATGAAGGGAACTACGACAAGGCGGGCCGCCAGCTCTGCTACCAGGCAGGGGTGGATTACCAGTCCGACGACATCGTGATGATTGCGATTAATATGACGGATCGAACCTATGACCTGTTTTTGTGGGGAACCCCCCACCGGGATATCGACAGTAACGAGATTGAGGATATTCTGGACGCCATGGAGGGAGATATGGTCTCCGGGGACTACGACAGTGCGGTGCTGGCGTTCATCGACGCGGCCCGGGACGCCCTTGCCTCTTCATATTCCGGTGGCGATTACAAGCCCGGAACCCCGAATCAGGGCATAGCGGATGACACTCACGACAATAAGCCCGTGCTCTGGGTTGGAGTCGGATTGGTGGTGGCTCTGGTATCAGGAGCAATTTTTGTAGGTATAGTTGTGGCTCGATACAAGCTCAAGATTAAGCCCACCAACTACCCGTTGGATGAATTCTCCAAGCTGGTGCTTACAGACCGTAGAGATGTGTTCTTGAATCGCTCCGTAGTAACCACAGTTATTTCAAATAACCATAGCCATGGCGGTGGCGGCGGAGGAAGTCGCGGCGGTGGTGGCCATGCGGGCGGCAGAGGGTTTTAAAAGGTGAGAAGTGAGAAGTAAGAGGTAAGAGGTAAGAGGTGAGAGGTGAGGGTGAAAAGTGGAAGATACCCGCTGTTCACCCTTAACTTTTATATTTCGACCATCTCGCTATCTAAATCATATCGGTATATACGCCTGGAGATGAATCTGGAATAACAGTGGCGCCTACGCACTTTTCATAGAAACCACACACCTCGGTGGATCCGATAATGGCATAACCATATCCGTCGTTGCGCATCTGGCCAAGGGTTGCGTTCAGCAGAGCACGGCCGATTCCCTTGCCACGGAGGTCTTTGGAAACTCCTGTAGGGCCAAAGAAGCCACGGGAGGTTGCATCGTAGCAAGCAAATCCCACAACAGTGCGGTCCTTGACTGCCACAAAACATCTGGAAGGGGAGGAGGACAGGGCGACCATGCACTCGGACACCCAGTGTTCGGAGAAGTTGTCCCGCACAAAATCCAGCACCCTTAGTGTGTCCGGAGCCAACGCGCGGTGGATTGTGATGCCCTCAGACTCAAGGGCAGAAAACAGCGGCCTGTCGTCAGGCAATTTGTATAATTTCACAAGCATATCTGGCATAACATAATCCTCCGTCAATTGATAGAAATAGAGTATCATGTTTATGGCCCAATCAAAAGAAAAATTTATCCATATGTTTGCATATGCAAAAGTGATGCGCTAAGATACATAAAAATGTTCTTATGGACCAAATAAGGAGATAGTAGAATGATTATTCTTTTAAAGCAAAATGCAAACCCTCAGCAGGAGCAGAACCTGGAAAACTGGCTTGCCTCTCAGGGGATTGTTATTCATAGAAGTGTTGGTGAGAACAACACCGTTCTGGGTCTGGTTGGAGACACCACAGTTATCGATACAGACCTGCTGTTGGCCTTGGATTGCGTAGAGGATGTTAAGCGCATTCAGGAGCCCTACAAGAAGGCAAATCGCAAATTCCACCCCGATGACACAATTATTGAGATTCCCGTTGCTAACGGTGATCCAGTGGTTATTGGCGGCGGCACATTCCATATTATCGCAGGTCCCTGTTCTGTTGAGAGCGAGGAGCAGATTTGCGAAGTTGCCAAGGCTGTCAAGAACAGCGGCGCAACTTTGCTGAGAGGTGGCGCATTCAAGCCCAGAACCTCCCCCTATGCGTTCCAGGGAATGAAGGGAGATGGTCTGCGCCTGTTGTCTCTGGCCAAGCAGATTACAGGACTGCCCGTAGTTACCGAGGTTATGGATCCCTCCCAGTTGGAGCTCTTTGAGGATATGGACATCATTCAGATTGGCGCACGAAACATGCAGAACTTTGAGCTGCTCAAGGAGGTAGGCAAGCAGGACAAGCCCGTATTGCTCAAGCGAGGCCTGGCAAACACACTGCAGGAGCTGCTCATGAGCGCCGAGTACATTATGGCCGGCGGAAATGAGAAGGTTATCCTCTGCGAGAGAGGCATCCGTACCTTTGAGACAGCAACCAGAAACACTCTGGATCTGTCTGCAATCCCCCTGTTGCACAAGATTACACACCTGCCCGTAGTGGTAGACCCCAGTCACGCCTGCGGTATTTCCGGCCTGGTTCACCCCATGTCTTTGGCAGCTGCAGCCTGCGGAGCGGACGGTCTGGAGATCGAGGTTCACAACAACCCTGCCAAGGCCCTCTGTGATGGACCTCAGGCTCTGACGCCCGAGAATTTTGACAAGCTGGTCAAGCAGCTTAACGCTATTTTGCCTAACAGATATACAGGAAGGGAATAACCCATGACAGTAGGAATTGTCGGCCTGGGCATTATAGGCGGATCTATGGCCGGTGCCATCAAGAAAAATACAGCCCATTGCGTTCTGGCCAGGGATATTAACCCTGAGGCTTTGGAGCGGGATGTGTTGTTGGGATACGTGGATGGCCCCCTGACCGACGAAAAACTACAGGAATGTGACATACTGATACTGGCCCTATATCCCAAGATTTGCATGCAGGTCCTGGAGCAGATGGCTCCGGCTATTGGCAGCCACACAGTAGTGGTGGACTGCAGCGGAATCAAGCGAAACATATGCAGACAGGGCAAGGAACTGTCTGAAAAGTACGGATGGACCTTTGTGGGAGGACACCCCATGGCAGGCAAGGAAGTCTGGGGCTATCAGGCCGCAAACGCAAACCTGTTCAGCGGAGCATCCATGATACTGACCCCCGACGGAGGCATAGATATCGAGGTGCTTTTCAATATTAAGAAGTTCTTTCTGGAGGCGGGGTTTGGCACTGTGACCATCCGCACTCCTGAGGATCACGACAGGATTATTGCATACACATCCCAGCTGGCCCACGTGCTGTCATCTTCCTATGTTATGAGTCCCACTGCAAAGGAGCACCGGGGATTGTCCGCAGGATCCTTCAGGGACATGACAAGGGTTGCCGTTATCAACGGTCAGATGTGGAGCGACATTTTTATCGAAAACAAGGACAACCTGATTTCTGAGATAGATCGACTCATCCACGATTTGACAGAGTATAGAGATGCTATAGTAAACGAAGATCGAGCCACCTTGGTAGAAATGATGAATCGCAGTACGGAGATTAAGAAAGAGATTTCCAAACCCGGCCCCCGCAGGAATTAATTGGCAGGAGGTAGACCATGCAGAGTGTACACGTAAATACAGCACAGCCCTACGACGTTTTAGTGGAAACAGGTCTGTTGGATAGCCTGGGCAACCTGATAGGACGCCGCTTTCACGGAGCCAAGTGTTTTGTGGTGTCCGACGCCAACGTTATGGCGCTCTACGGAGCTCGCGTAATTAACGGATTGAGGGACGCACATATCGAAACTCGTTCCCTGTCGTTTGCGCCAGGAGAGAGTTCCAAGACAATGCATACAATCGAGGTAATTTTGTCCGAGATGAACCGGGCAGAAATGACCCGCTCCGACCTGGTTATTGCCTTGGGAGGCGGTATAACCGGAGATATGGCAGGCTTTGCGGCCTCCATCTACATGAGAGGCATCAGATTTGTACAGATTCCAACCACGTTGCTGGCTGCTGTAGATGCATCTGTGGGAGGCAAGACCGGAGTAAATATGGGCGGCCTCAAGAACCAGGTGGGTACATTCTGGCAGCCATCCATGGTAATTATCGATCCTTCAACGATGGACACACTGCCCGGCAGAGAGCTTGCCTGTGGCATGGCAGAGGTGGTCAAGTACGGCTGCATCAGAGACGCGGAAATCATCCGGATGGCAGAGGAGCTGGCCCGCATTGCGGCAACGCCAACACCCTGCGGAGACAGAACCGACATCCACAAAGTATTGGAAAATATGATTCTCCGCTGTGTTGCCATCAAGGCACAGGTGGTGGAGACAGATGAGAGAGACACGGGAGAGCGCATGCTCCTTAATTTTGGCCATACCATAGGCCATGCAGTGGAGAAATGCACCGGAGGAGCGGTTCAGCACGGCGAGGCAGTGGCAATAGGCATGGTGGCCATGGCCAGAACTGCCGAGAACAAAAATATGTGCCCCGCTGGATATACGGACAGACTTGCCACAGTTCTGGAGGGGCTGGGACTACCCACGGTTTGCCCTGTTGACGGTGAGGACATTTTGGGGGCCATCCGCTCCGACAAAAAGCGAGCAGGACAGACAATCAGCCTGGTAATGCCGGATGGAATTGGCCACTGCAGTATTGTTCCGGTAGACATAGAAATCCTGACAGACTATTTGGCAATATAAACGGAGACCCCATGGACATAACACTTAGAGCGGGCAGCATCATAGAGGGCAAATTAACGGCCCCACCATCCAAATCCGATGCCCATAGGGCGTTGATTTGTGCCGCCCTGCGTGGAGAAGGCGCACAGGTCTCTGGCCTGGGAGACTCCATTGATGTGCTCACCACAATTGAAGCTCTGAATGCCATGGGAGCCACTTCTGAATGGAACCAAGACACTCTGTGTTACACAGGCTGGGCAGACTCACAAGGAGAAATCAGGGTAAATTGCAGAGAGAGCGGATCCACATTGCGCTTTCTGTTACCGGTTTGCGGCGCCCTGGGGCGAACATGCACATTTGCGGGAGAGGGCAGATTGCCCCTCAGGCCTGTTTCAGTAATTCTGGACGAGATGGCAGAGCACGGAGTCTCTGCGTCCTGTCCTCAGCTGCCTTTGGAACTGTCAGGACGACTGGAGCCGGGCAAGTATACTATCCCCGGAAATATCAGCTCACAATTTATATCAGGACTGCTCATGGCTCTGCCCTACGCCGGCGGCGTCAGCAGCATACATATACCCGGCAAACTTGAGTCCGCAGCATATGTGGACATGACAATAGACACCCTGAGACACTACGGCATCCACTGGGACAGCCACACAACAGAGGCAGGGACGACCTATTCTATGGTCCCTGCAGAGTCAAATGCGGAGCCCCCTCGTCCATATGTTGTGGAGGGGGATTGGTCAGGCGCAGCCTTTCTGCTGGCATCAGGAGCCCTGGGGGGCAGCGTGCAGGTTGGCGGTCTGGATCCGGAATCCCGCCAGGGAGACAAGGCCATCGCCCATATACTGGAGCAGATGGGCGCCGCAGTAGCGTGGCCCCAGCCTAGGCAGGTGACGGTGACGGCGCCTGATGCCACCACAGGAGCCAGGGCTCTGGTCCCGGCCGATGTGGATGTGTCGGCAGTGCCGGATCTGTTCCCTGTGTTGGCGGTACTGGCGGCCGGGGCAGAGGGCACCAGCGTGTTCCGCAACGTTGCCAGGCTGCGCATCAAGGAGAGCGACAGGGTGCAGACAGTTTGTGATATGATAGAGGCCCTGGGAGGCTCTGTTCGGGTGGAGGGAGACACCGTCTACGTGGATGGAACAGGTTCCCTGACCGGTGGAGTTGTGGACTCCTGCGGGGACCATCGTATAGCCATGAGCGCCGCAGTAGCTTCCCTGATATGTAAGGATGCGGTTACCATATTGGGAGCTCAGTGCTGTGCCAAATCCTACCCGGGATTTTTTGAGGATTTTGCAAAAATAGGAGGCAACCGAGTATGAAATCCACCTTTGGTCTGAACATCAGGATGACAATGGAGGGCGAATCTCACGGAGAACAGGTTCGCTGTGTTGCTGTGGGTATTCCCGCCGGTATTGCCGTAGATACAGAGGGCCTTATGTCCTTTATGGCCCGCCGCAGAGGAGGACAGCGCAACACCACGCCTCGCAGAGAGGACGATATTCCGGAGTTTCTGTCCGGCCTGGTCGACGGCGTCACAGACGGGAGTCCCTTGGTGGTCTCAATCCCCAACAAAAATGTGCGTTCCGGAGATTATGAGGGGTTTGCGAACACCCCCAGACCTTCTCACGCAGACTATACATCCAGATTAAGATACCCCGGTTGCGATTTGCGTGGAGGAGGCCACTTTTCAGCCAGACTCACGGCCCCTCTATGCGCAATAGGCTATGTTTGCATGTGCGCCCTCAAGGAGCGGGGCATATATGTTGGGGCCCATTTGAGCAGAGTGGGTTCGGTGTGTGACGCCAGATACGATTTGGTGTCTGTCAGCAAGGATGACCTGACTGCCAGAGTAGGATTGCCTGTGCTGGATGCTGCTGTTGCGGATAAGATGGATTCAGAAATTCAGGCTGCAGCTGTACTGGGAGACTCCGTCGGGGGAGAAGTGGAGTGCGCAGTAATTGGCGTTCCCGGAGGTATAGGTTCGCCCTTGGCAAATGGTATTGAAAATCGCCTGTCTTCCGCAATGTACGTGCTGGGAGCTCTCAAGGGAGTGGAATTCGGTTCCGGCTTTGGCGCTGTATCTATGAGGGGCAGCGTTCACAACGACCCCTTTACTGTGAGAGAGGGCAGGGTGGTTACAGAGACAAATAACAGCGGTGGTATTCAGGCCGGAATCACCAACGGAATGCCCATTGTGTTCCGCTGCGGATTCAAACCCACCGCATCCATATCCATGCCCCAGAGGACGGTGTCCCTGAAGGATATGGCAGATACAGAAATTACAATTTCAGGCAGACATGACCCCTGCATAGCAGTCAGAGCAGTGCCCTGTGTAGAGGCTGTTACGGCTATAGTCATGCTGGACGCCCTGCTGGACAGTGCAGGAGGAGACATAGAGGCTTGTCGCAGAGGCATCGATAACATAAACAACCAGCTGATGGAACTGCTGTGTGCCCGCATGGAATTGGCAGGTATTATTGCAGAGGAGAAGGAGAGGCTGGGACTGGCCACATACGACCCACAGAGGGAGACGGCCATATTGGATAGAGTGAACAGCATTGTGGAGACAACAGACCTGGGAAAAGGCCAGGCCATCAGCGAGATTTTCAGGGAAATCATGAGAATTACCAGGGACTACGAGGACGCCCGCAGGAGGGATTAAGGTGTACGAATTAATCGGCAGATCTCTGGGACACAGCTACTCCCCGGGAATACATCAGGCCTTTGGAAAATACGAATATGGTCTCAGGTGCCTGGAACCGGAACAGTTAGGGGAATATATCCTCCACGGACAGTGGCAGGGGCTCAACGTAACCATCCCTTACAAGAAGGACGTAATGCAATATCTTGACCGGATTGACAACAGCGCCAGCCGTATTGGATGCGTCAACACCATTCTTCGAGAGGGAGATGGGCTGATTGGATACAACACGGATTACACCGGGTTTTTGGCCATGGCAGATCGGGCCGGAGTAGATTTTAAGGACAAGAAGGTTTTGATTCTGGGCACAGGAGCCACATCTCTTACGGTGGAGACTGCAGTTCTGGATCGTGGCGCAGCCAAGGTGGTGCATACCTCCAGACGAGGAGAATCAGGCACTGTTTCCTATGAGCAGGCCCGAGAGATTACAGACATACAGGTTATCGTCAATGCAACCCCAGTGGGAATGTACCCCAACGTGGCAGACACAATCCTGGAGTTGGACGCCTTTGACAATCTGGAAGGGGTTCTGGATGTGATATATAATCCAGTCAGATCCGGATTGGTTCAGCAGGCTCAGGCCAGAGGAATACCCGCCGCAGGAGGACTCTACATGTTGGTAGGTCAGGCTGCAGAGGCATGCAGACTGTGGACAGGGGAGGTTCCGGACAATGCAGAGCAGGTGTTTTGCCAATTGCTCAGGGACAAGACAAACCTGGTGCTGGTGGGAATGCCCGGAAGTGGCAAAACCACGGTGGCAACGGCTCTTTCGGAATTAACCGGACGAACTGTGGTGGACACAGACCAGGAAATTGTAAAAAAGGCAGCCATGAGCATTCCGGAAATCTTCGCCAAATACGGTGAGGCGGGATTCAGGGATATAGAAACCCAGGTTCTGGAGCAGGTGTGCCGAGAGTCGGGACAGATTGTGGCCACAGGAGGCGGAGCTCCCCTCAGAGAAGTCAACCGCCAGATTATTAAGTGCAACAGCAGGGTCTATCTGATTCGCAGAGATATGGATTCCCTGGACAGACAGGGCCGACCTCTGTCCGCGGGAGCTGACCTGCAGCAGATGTGGAACGTACGTCGACCTGCATACATGGCAGTGTGTGACGCAGAGGCAGACAATAACGGAACAGCAGTAGACTGTGCCGGGAGAATATGGGAGGACTACCTTGAAAATATTGGTAATTAACGGACCGAATCTCAACATGCTGGGTATTCGAGAGCCAGCCATATACGGAACAAATACATATCAGGACCTATGCGACATGGTGGAGGCAGAGGCCAATAGGCTAGGCGTGGAGGTGGAACTGTTTCAATCCAACCACGAAGGAGCCTTGGTCGACGCAATACAGGCGGCCTTTGGGGATGCAAACGGCATTGTAATCAACCCCGGGGCCTATACACATACCAGCGTAGCACTGTTGGACGCTGTAAAAACTGTAGGAATTCCTACGGTGGAGGTGCACATTTCTGACCCAGACACCCGGGAGGAGTTCAGACGCATTTCCTACATTCGTCAGGGATGTGTGGCCACTATAAAGGGACATGGGCTTAAGGGATATTTGGAGGCCATGGAGCTGTTGGTACAGCGAAAATTCCTATAAAAGTAAATAATGTTGTTAAAATTAGACAAAAACGGGCGATCACTTTCTAATCGTCCGTTTTATCATGATGTGATAAAATATCGGGACAAAGATTTGCAAGGAGAAACAATATGAGATTTAACGTTAAAAGTTTGCTTATGTTGCTGGTGTTAGTAGTAGCTGTTGTGGCTATTCCCCTCAGTGTAGCTGCAGATACATATACTCCGGAGGAGTATCAGGGCGAGCTGCCTGTATACGACACCGCACCCTACACATGGAAAGTTAACGCTGCTTTGGGCGGAGCAACAAACCTGCCTGCAGTACAGTTGGCAGCAACCGGCCGCTATAGCAACGTGACCAATATTAATGATGAGCTGTTGGCTGCTATTCAGAACACCACATTTGTGGATGCCAACAACATGATTGTTGTCATCTCCGATGGATTGGGCGACAACGACATTCTGCTGTCTGAGCAGTACGCAGGAGAACTGATTCTGAACAACCTGCCTAACAAGGGAGCTTCGGCAACCTTGTCCTATGACCTGGATACGGGATCTAAGTTTGTTACCACAGACTCTGCAGCCGGCGGAACAGCCTTGGCCAGTGGTGTCAAGACCCGCTATTCCTACGAGGGACTGGATGTTAACGGCCAGGACATTCCTCAGATTACAGAGGTTCTCAGAGAGAAGTTTGGCAAGATTATCGGCGTAGTTACAACCGGTTGGGCATATGATGCAACACCTGCTTGTTATGGCGGCGCCCACGCTATCCGTGGCAACAGCTCTGAGATCGCCAGAGATATGATGAGAGGCTTTGTTCCGGACTTGTTCATTGGACAGGGCGTTGAGGACTATAATTCCACATTTAACTCATATATCGTAGAGTTGCTCTGCAAGGGCGTAGAGGAGATTCACACAGACTGGAACACAGCGGTGACATCTGGACAGGATAGCCTTTGGATCAGCGTTCCCGCAGACGTCAGATATACCGACGATTTCTCCGAGACACAGCCTACAATCTCACAGATGATGGCATTCTCTCTCACATTCCTGCAGGCAAAGTCTGAAAGAATGGGAGATGTTGGATTCTTCCTTATGTTCGAGAACGGTATGACAGACGACGCAGGTCATAACAATGTTGTTAGCCAGATGATCGGTGAGGTTCAGGCCACAGATGAGGCTATGGCAATTGCTCTTAAGTTTGCATGTGAAAACCCCGACACAATGGTTATTCAGACGGCAGACCACGACACAGGCGGTATGACACTTAAGGAGGGTTGGGAGACAGACCTTTCAAAGTGCACCTTCACAACATCTGGACACTCTCAGCAGAATGTTTCTATCAATGCCATCGGCAAGAACACCGAGGTGTTCAATGGACAGGAGATGTACAACAACCAGGCAGGTAAGGTTATGGCCTACCTGATGGGCATCAGCGAGTTTGGCGCCACAGAGGACGAATATGCTATCGACGATATCGTTGCCGGCATCAAGGCAAACATCGGAAATACCACTGCAACAGAGGACTTGCTCCAGGACGATGTTCTGCATGTCAGAGCAGATGAGGACACAGCCAGCCTGCAGTTTGCAGTAAATGGACTGGGAGCTAAGGCCCACGACATGATTACAGTGGCAGTTAAGGTTCCCGCAGGAGCTACAGCGGTCAAGATTAGCGGCGCAACTGTATTGTTGGAGCAGAACCTGGACAAGGTTATGAACTACGTGGAGCAGTACGACTATTACTTCCTCACATTCAAGACCAACGAGGACTTTGACACATTGACCTTTGAGTTCACAGGAGACATCAAGGCCAACGACGAAATCTGGCTGGACAACCTGGTTGTTGCCGCAAACAGCACAGACTTTACAGGTTACGATACCAGCAAGGTTACCGCTGGCGACAAGGTTACTGTAGCAGTAGCAGGCACCACAGCGTTGCCTCAGCAGGACAATCAGCAGCCTGCCGTGCCCGAGAAGGGATTCCCTTGGGGTTACGCTGCAATTGCTGTAGTTGTAATAGCTCTCGTAGTTGTAGTTGTCCTGATTTCCAAGAAGAAAAAGTAAACTATAGCAAAGCTAAGGTGAGAGGCCATCCCATATACGGGGTGGCCTTTTTGTATAAGGTAGTGATTCGTAGACAGGGACCACAAAACTTGACATAATAAAACAAAAACGCACAGGGGAACAAAATATGAAAAGAGTAATCAGTGCTTTGTCCAGCATTTTAGTCATAGTCTTCCTGATGGCAATGGCCCCCGTCGTTGCCTTGGCAGACACCACAAATGTAGAGGCTGTCCAGATTACTGCAGGTCAGCGCTCCGACGACTGGGCCAGGTTCCAGTTCAAACTGGAGCAACCTCTGGAACCAGGGGACGAAATCACATTTTACATCAAGCCCCACACCACAATCAGCAGAATCAGATACAGAAACTACAGCGACGGATATGCCTTTACTGACGAGGCGTTGGGCGCAGGCAAAAACACCGTCTCCTTGGGAGATGGATGGTATGCTGTCCGTGTAACTGTGGAGAAGTTTCAGGACGAAACGGGATTGCCGGATGAGAGCTTTTCCGGAGAGGCAAGCTACATAACCTTGACGGTAAACATACAGCCAGGGGATACAGTGTACCTGAGAGACTTTACGGTAAATGGCACGACCAAGACAAATGCAGAGTTGGCGGCCATGATCAAGACAACCAACAAGCCTGCCATAACAGTCACTCAGACCGCAATGGACGTAGAAAATAACGCGCTGTCCTATACCTGGCCAGAGGAGGAGCCAGAAGTATTTACCCCACCGGAATTTAGCGGCACATTGCCGACATATGACAAAACCCCCTACACATGGAAGGTCAATGCCGCCCTGGGAGGAGCACAGAATCTGCCGGCAACAAATTTGGATGCTACTGGCAAGTACTCCAACATTACAAACGTAAATGACGAGCTGATTGCTGCCCTGTCCACCACAACATTTGTGGATCCAAACAACATAATCTTTATCATATCTGACGGAATGGGCAGAAACGGCATGGCGGTTTCCGAGCAGTTTGCAGGCACTCTGATTATGAATCAGATGCCATACCATGGCCTGTCCTCAACCCTTTCCAGGTCCGGCACGGGACAAACCTTTGGCACCACTGACTCTGCGGCAGGAGCCACCGCCCTTTCCTCGGGATACAAGACACAGAACGCATATGAGGGAATTGACGTTTATCAAAAGGATATTCCTCAAATAACCGAGGCCTTGAGGCAAAAGATGGGCAAAATCATAGGCGTTGTCACAAATTACACCGCCTATGACGCAACACCAGCCTGCTTTGGCGGATCTCACGAAATCCGCGGCAATGACTCTGAAATTGTCAGGGATATGATGAGCTTTGCCCCAGATTTGTGGATTGGAAGCAGCATTGCATCTTACACCAGTACTTTTAATTCTCTTAAGCAGACCACTCTCCAGGGACAGGACATTAAGTTGAGTACATCCTGGGCATCGGGAATCGCAGCAAAGAACGACAAGCTGTGGATCTCTGTGGGAGGCTTCTACGCCAGCACTGAGCCCACATCCACGTCAAAGCCCACTATATCAAAGGCAATGGCATTCTCTCTTACGTGGCTTCAGAAAAAGTCGGACGCCAACGATAATGTGGGATTCTTCCTCATGTTCGAGAATGGCCAGACAGATGGCGGCGGACACAACAACGAATTAGATACGGTAATAAACGAGGTTCAGGCAACGGACGAGGCGGTTGCGGTAGCCCTCAAGTTCGCCTGCGAGAATCCGGATACATTTGTGTTGGTAACAGCGGACCACGAAACCGGCGGCTTGGTATTGAAGGACGGATGGGAGACAAATATTAACAAGTGCGTGTTTACCACTACGGGACACTCACAGCAGCTGGTGGCAATCAGGACCATAGGAAAGTATGGAGAACTGTTTGACCAGCAGACCCTGCATAACTGCCAGGTTCCAATGATTGTGACCCGGGTGCTGGGAATTAGCAATTTTGGCGACCCGGACTCAAAGTACTCTGTGGATGATATTTTGGCAGGCGTTAAGGTGGACGACCTGGGTGAAATGCAGACCAGCACAAACAACTTGGCCGGCCAGATATTGCACATCAGAGCAGACCAGGCTATGAGCACCATGAAAATCACCATGAAAGGACTGAACATTAAGTCCGGAAACATGGTTGCTTTGGCAATCAAGGTGCCTGCAGGAGTCACAGGCATCAAACTGACGGCTCCCAACGGCACTATCCTGTTGGAGCAAAAACTGAACAAGGCACTGAACTACAATTCCAAGGATGACAGCTACTGGCTCAGCTTCAAATCGCCGGCAGCTGCCAAGGATTTGATAATTGAGGTTACAGGATCACTTAAGGCAAATGATGAAATATGGATAGACAACGTGGAGGTTGGCGTCAGCAAGATAACCTTTGACGGCTACGACGCATCCAAGACTACTGCATCTGGCAAGAGCACGGTTATGGTGTATACGGAGCAGAATTTGCCGGCCGCAACTCCTACACCGAAGCCTACAGCAACGCCTAAGCCAACGTCTACCCCGGAACCTACGGCCACGCCTGAGGTAACAGCAACCCCAGAGGCTACGCCAACGGTTGAACCCACAGCTACTCCGGAGCCGACACCAACTGTAGCTCCGGAGACAACGGAGACGCCAGTTCCCACAGGAGAGGCAACGGCTACACCAACGCCGAAACCAACAGCTACTGCCACTCCAGAGGAGACCCCGAATCCCTCAACAACACCTAAGCCGCAGCCCAACCCGGGCCCAGGATGGGTAATGATTGCTATTGGAGGGGTGCTATTAGTAGGAGCGGGAGTTCTGTGCTTCTTCCTGGTGAGAAAAAAGAATAAATAGAGAACGCACAAAGATAGATACTGCCCTTGCCTGAACTTAAGGTGGGGCAGTTTTTGTGTGTGAACGGCAGAGGCTGGGATTTTTGCATAAAAATGGAGAATAAAAATTAATCCTTTATTAATGTTGTGCGTGGTATACTAACTCCAATTGCTACTTTTAAAGGGGGATTTATGAAGGTACATACTTTCAGGATAGCTAAGGTTATTTTGGCCGTTCTTATTTTGGCCGTGGCGATTATGGCAGTGCCTATGTTTGCATCAGCAGCATCAAACGTAGAGTGTGTAAAGGTCACAGCAACAGGATCCAAGGATGGTCGCTTCCAGTTCAGGTTTTCGCAGAGCATTAAGAGCGGCGACGTTATCACATTTTACATTAAGCCGCATGAGACGGACTGCAACTTGGAGGTCAGAATTGATGACGACAAGTTCGTAAATGAGAAGTTTGGCAATGGCGAGAGCGTTGTCTCTCTTGGAGACGGATGGTATGCAGTACGCGCAGAGGCTACAGTTAGTGGCAGCTTCTGGGCTATTAAGGTTGCAGAGACATCCTCCACAGGAGACATTATTTACATAAGAGACATTAAGATCAATGGAACTGCAGTTTCTGCATCTACAGCAGTGGGTCAGTGCTCAGATTGGTACACATCTCCTACAGTTTCTGTATCCAAGACTACAATGTCTGTAGCGGATAGCGCTTTGACATACGATTGGTCTAATCACCAGACTCCTGGTGGAGGTACATACACACCCGAATCATTTACAGGCAATTTGCCCACATATGCCGACAAATCACCCTACACATGGAAGATTAATGCCGCATTGGGAGGCAAGACAAATCTGCCTGCAGTTAATCTTGCAGCAACTGGCCGTTACACCAATGTTACGAATGTTAACGACCAGCTGATTGCAGCTCTTAGCACCACAACATTTGTTGACCCCAACAATATGATTTTCATCATCTCTGATGGATTGGGAGAGAACGACATCAAGTTTGCAGAGCATTATGCTGGCAATTTGATCATGAACGACATGCCTTACTATGGCACATCTTTGACTCTTTCATATCAGCAGGAGGGATCCGGCAACGGATGGACAACCACAGACTCCGCAGCCGCAGGTACAGCTCTCTCTACAGGATTTAAGACCAGATATTACTATGAGGCATTGGATATCAACAAAAAGGATATCCCACAGATCACAGAGGTTCTCAGAGAGAGATTCGGCAAGATTATCGGTGTAGTTACAACTGGTTGGGCATACGACGCAACTCCTGCAGTATATGGTGGCGCCCATGCAGTTCGTGGCGACAGCTCTGAGATTGCCAAGGAGATGATGACATTTGCTCCTGACCTGTTTATTGGTTCTGGACTTACTGACTACAGGAGTACGTTCAATTCACTTAATAATCAGAGTATTGGCCTCTACGACAATTGGTCCACAGCTATTAAGTCAACAAAAGACAAGGTTTGGATTAGCACAGAGGATGATAGTACCAGCAAGAACGACGACATCAGATACAGCGACGGCTGGTCCACATCCAGACCTACAATTTCCCAGATGATGGCATATTCTCTCACATGGTTGCAGGCAAAGTCTGACAAGAATGGTGATGTAGGATTCTTCCTCATGTTTGAGAATGGTATGACAGACGATGCAGGTCACAACAACATTAAAGAAGATATGATTGCGGAGGTTCATGCAACAGATGAAACCGTTGCTATTGCCCTTAAGTTTGCTTGTGAGAATCCCGACACGATCGTTATCGTAACAGCTGACCATGACACAGGAGGAATGACTCTCAATAGCGGATGGCAGACAGATCTTTCTAAGTGTAAGTTCACTACAGGTGGACACTCTCAGCAGCCAGTAGCAGTATATGCGATTGGCAAGAATGCCAAGGTGTTCAACAACCAGCAGATGTATAACAACCAGGTTGGTAAGGTTACTGCATATTTGATGGGACTTACAGAGTTTGGATCCACAGAGAGCACATATAGCATCGACAACATTATTGCAGGTATTAAGAATGACGTTGAAAATGAGGTTGTAGAGGTTAACCGCATTACCGGACAGGTGCTCCACGTGAGGGCCGACGCCGCAACA
>JAFVXO010000036.1 GCA_017501105.1 Clostridia bacterium
ATGAAACTAATCTCGGTCACAATGAAATTATTCTTTTGAGAAAAGTTTCATTGTGTTTTGCGTGTGTGAAAAATGGGGAGGGTTGAGTCACTCAACTTCGACCTTGGTGTAGTTAATTTTGATACAATGAAACTAATCTCATTTGAAAAAGTGCCGAAAAGCCTTGGGCCAAGCCACTCTTCGGCAAAAAGAAAAGGAACACAAGTATTGTATCAATACTTGCGTTCCAATATGGTGGAGATGAGGGGAGTCGAACCCCTGTCCAAAGCATCTTCCGAGATTACCTCTACGAGCGTAGTCATGCATTTGAGATTCCCTCTGGGAAGCGCAGCGTGACCAGCTATTCCCGTCGGTAGCTTCATAGATACAACGTGGCCGCAAAGCTTAGGCGACGCCGTTCATTAGGTTAACCTACCGCCTAATAAGGCCTGCATTATGACGCCGGCACTCCGCGAGGCAGGTCCCCCGGACCGACGAGCAGCTAATAATTAAGCTGCAAGTGCAAAATCGTTATTGTTTGCGTTTATATTTAATTCCGATTTTTAAAGAGGCCATCGGAGCCCTCTACTCGCCATAATCCCCTCGGTTGCCCTGTCGAGACCATTACATCCCCATAATCGATTTGCCAGAGTATTATACTATACTCCTGTGAAAAATAAACGGGAAATTTTTGCTATTGTTCTATCAGGTATGCCCTGCAGGGAGCGCCTTCAAAACCAGCCAGATTGAGAGGTGCTGCGCTGAGCCAATAGGACTTCTCTACCACGTCCCGGAGCACAATACCCTCCAACAATGCGACGCCAGCTCCAAGTAATATTTGGTGAACCTCCATGGGAGCGTCCTTGGGACCTACAGTCTGTCCGCAATTGCCCAACAACTTAATTCCAGACTCCGCAAACACACGAGCTGCCGCTGCGGTCACCGTAACATTTCCAGCAATCAATATTCTCTCCTCTGCCCCTGCATTTCGAGCTGATTCGAGGATGCCTACTGCTCCCTGGCCATCCAGATCTCCGTCATAATGTGCCACGTAACACTTGCCGACAAATGTATTCAAAGAGAGGTTTTCGACTGTTTTGCCATTTGCGATAAAGTGAGCTGGAGCATCCACATGGGTTCCATTGTGAGCACACATGCTAAACCCGGACAGGTTGTACAGATCTCCATTTGACATGCTTGAATATTGTACTGCCTGAGGTGTAGGGTCCCCAGGATATACAACTGACGAAAGCACTTCCTGAGATATATCGATTATCCTCATAATTCCTCCCAAAACAGGCCAATGCGCCCCGAAAGACGCATTGGATAGATGTCATGACTTATATGCAAAATTACATTGTTACCTTGTGGTATGTCTTTTTGCCCTTTTTGATGGTTATACCCTCAGCCAGCTGAGCCTCAGACACTGTTGCCATAATATCTGCAACCTTTTCGCCATTTACGGACACGCCGCCGCCAGCAATCAGTTTACGAGCCTCATTTTTGGATGTGCAAAGACCTGTGGCTACCATAAGGTCGATAACAGTAATTGCTCCGTCAGTCAGCTTATCTGCTGTAAGCTGTGTTGTAGGCATGTTGGCATCCTCTACACCATGTACGAAGAGCGCCTTAGCTGCGGCCTGGGCCTTGTCTGCCTCCTCCTGACCGTGTACCAGTTTGGTAAGCTCGTAGGCCAGAATCTCCTTGGCAGTGTTGAGCTGTGCGCCCTCCCAGGAGTCCATCTTGTCGATCTCCTCAAGAGGCAGGAATGTGAGCATACGAATACACTTGAGAACGTCCTTGTCATGCACGTTGCGCCAGTACTGGTAGAAGTCAAAGGGTGAAGTCTTGTTGGGATCAAGCCAGACAGCGCCGTTGGCAGTCTTGCCCATCTTCTTGCCCTCAGAGTTCAGGAGCAATGTGATTGTCATGGCGTGAGCGTCCTTACCCAGCTTGCGCCTGATGAGCTCTGTACCACCCAGCATGTTGGACCACTGGTCGTCTCCACCAAACTGCATATTGCAGCCGTACTCCTTGAACAGGTGATAAAAGTCATAGGACTGCATGATCATGTAGTTGAACTCCAGGAAGGACAGTCCCTTCTCCATACGCTGCTTATAGCACTCAGCTCTTAGCATGTTGTTTACGGAGAAACATGTTCCAACCTCTCTCAGCAAATCTACATAGTTGAGCTTGAGCAGCCAGTCTGCGTTGTTTACGGCAATAGCACCATCAGGTCCAAAGTCGATAAACTTCTCCATTTGGGCCTTGAAACAACGGCAGTTGTGCTCAATTGTCTCGGGTGTCAGCATTGAACGCAGGTCTGAACGTCCTGAGGGGTCTCCGATGTAACCTGTGCCGCCGCCCAACAGAACAACAGGCTTGTTGCCTGCCATCTGCAATCTCTTCATCAGGCAAAGTGCCATAAAGTGACCTACATGCAGAGAATCAGCTGTGGGGTCAAATCCAATATAGAAAGTAGCCTTGCCGCTATTGATCATCTCCTTGATCTCGGACTCGTTTGTCACCTGTGCAATCAGGCCTCTGGCTCTCAGTTCCTCATAAATACCCATAAAAAATCTCCTTTAGTAAATAAAAAAACGTCCCCTCGTGTTAACCACGAAAGGACGGGAATACCGTGTTACCACCTTTCTTCGTCACAGCCTCGCGACTATGACCTTATGGAGTCATAAACTCCTGCACTGAGATAACGGTGTGCCTCCGTCGCAGCCTACTGACATCAGCGTTCGGTGCGCAGCTCCAGGATGTATTCACACAAACCGTCCGCCATAGCCTCGCACCAACCGGCTGCTCTCTCCTGAGGCAATCGAATGTGTTACTTGTTCCCTTCATAGCCTTTGATGTCTCATAAGATATATCAATGTGAGTGGTCAGTCAAGTACAAAACGCGAGAGGCACGGAATTATCAGACAGATTTCAACAGTAATCGAGCCAAATTTGATGTTCGTAACTTTGTCGAAATAGTATTTTTATCCAATAATTACAAGGCTTTCAGCCCATCGACAAAAACAAACACTTGCAAAGTATAATAGTATATTTCCCACGAGAACTACCATAAATGGTAGGCGGTTAGCTCTCCCGATCCGGAGGGCATTTTGTTCCTCCAGAAAGGAGGTTGCAAATGGTTACTTATGATAATTTGATACAAATTGGAATATTAATCATGACATTAGTCGATCTGTTTTTACAGATATTGTTAGTCATTTTGACACAAAAAAGTAATCGCCGAGCCTCGAAAACTTGCGATTACTTAAGTGTAATTAAAAGCTGAGAGTCAAACCGTTTGCCGGTAGTTCTCGCCATTATTATATCAACGATATTATCGTTTGTAAATGAAGCACACAATCTAATGCACTGCCGTATCGTTTGCATTTGAATATTGCCAGAATTTGTCCCTTTCTCAAGCACTTCAAAAGCACTAGTCCTACATCCACACCTCGTCGCCTGGTTCCACCAGATTAACACCTGCTGTCAGATCGTTAATCAGGTCACAAAGTTCGGGGATTCTTTCCTCTGTACATGCTACCTTAAAGGTTGCGTCTGCCATATAGTCAACACCTAATATGGTGTAGTTTCTTTCAGGCAATGCCCTGTTTAATGTCTTAACTGCCGACAAAGACACAATCACATTCACCACTCTGACCTTGACAACCTCTCTACGACCCGCCGCCTGTAATGCTCCTGAAGCTGATGTGCCATATGCCCTGGTTAGTCCGGGAGCGCCAAGCAAAATGCCTCCGAAATACCTGGTCACTGTGCAGACAACGTTAGTCAATCCCTCTCTCTTGATGGCCTCCAGCACTGGCAGCCCACCTGTTCCCTGAGGTTCACCATCGTCAGAATACCTTTGATAAGTGCTGTCTCCAGAGATCAGATATGCATATACAACATGCCGTGCATCGGGGTAGGTTTTCCGGATATTATCCAGAAAAGTCCTGGCTTCCTCTTCAGTGCTGACCGGTGCTACATTGGCAATAAACTTGGACTTCTTCTCCACCAGCACATATTCACCGGGGCCCAGGCATGTACTGTAGCGATCCGGCATGCTCATGGTCTCACCTCGGTAATTATCGAGGAAATGCGATCCATAAAACGATTCTCCACCAGAATGTTGAGCAAACGACCCTGTTCAACGTTGTGGGCCTCCAACACAACTGCATTTTCTCGGATCCAGTTTTCCGTGCCGGATTGTGCCCAAGGAATCAGTACCCACTCCCTGGTGGTATTGTTATTTACCCTGTCACTGAGGGCATCTGTCAATTCCTTGAGTCCCTGTCCCGTTACTGCGGATATCATTATAGGCCTGCGGTGTCTGTACTCGTATGAAACGATGGGATCCTCTCCATCAGCCAGGGTGTCGCATTTGTTAAACACCAGTATTGGATCTGTGTCTCTGGCATGGAGTTCCGTCAGCAGGTTATCCACAACGCGAATGTGGTTGTCCAGCTGAGGGTCAGAGGCATCGCAGAGGTGAATCAATATATCTGCTTCCATAGCTTCCTCAAGGGTGGATTTGAAGGCCTCCACAATATTGTGAGGCAATTTGCGAATAAATCCAACTGTGTCAATCATCAGGATTTCGCGACCCTCGGGCAAACTATACCTACGGGTAGTGGTGTCCAGAGTGGCAAACAGTTTGTTCTCGGCCAGACAGTCGCTGGCACACAGAGCATTCATCAAGGTGCTCTTGCCTGCATTGGTATAGCCTACTATAGCTACTGTGGGAATGCCTGTTCGCTGTCTGTTCTTTCGCAGTAGCTCACGGCTCTTCTCCATCTGCTTGAGCTTGGCCTCCAGAGCTGTAATTCTCCGGTGAATATGTTTGCGGTCCGAGACCAACTTGCTCTCGCCGGGACCTCTGGTACCAATGCCGCCACCCTGTCTGGACAACGCCTTTCCCAATCCAATCAATCTGGGTAGGCGGTACTTCATCTGGGCCAGTTCTACCTGGAGCTTTCCCTCATTGGACACGGCTCTGGTTGCAAAAATGTCCAATATAAGCATTGTTCGGTCTATAACCTTAAGTCCCGTAGCCTCTTCTATGTTGCGTATATGAGCACCGGTCAAATCGTCGTCGAATATAACGGTATCCGCCTCGGTGGCCTCGCCCAATTCCTTGAGCTCCTCTATCTTGCCCTTACCAATGTAATATGCGTTGTCAGGCCCCGACCTGGCCTGAATCAGTCGTCCAACGATTTCCGAGCCACAAGTCTCTGCCAGAGCTCCAAGTTCATCCAGTGACACCTGGGCGTCCTGGCGCGAAATATAGTCGGCACCGCCGTCGCAGCTGATGCCAACTAAAATAACTCGTTCAATTGTATTGGACACGTTATTATCCATGATTACCTCGGCAAAACAAACTTGGCAATCAGCTCGTAGACCTCCTGCTTGTTTGTCTCGTTGAGCATCTCGTGCCTTGCACCGGGATACAGAACTGTGCTGACGTTATTCATGCCATTTTCCTTAAACAGATCTGCTGTCTGGGCAACTCCTGTCCCCCTGTCTCCAACAGGATCCTCGGAGCCAGAAACCAACAATATAGGCAAGTCCTTATCCATGCCAGATACAGCATCTTTGGTGCAAACATAGCCCAGTCCGCCGAACATATCTCTATAAAGACCTACTGTAGGTACACCGCCGCAAAGTGGATCTGCCATATATGCCTCCACAACGGCATTGTCTCTGGATAGCCACTGACATCCGCCCTGAGGGCCAAAATCCTTGTTATATGCGCCCATTGCCATAGCATGCACCATGTCGCTCACGTGTTTGGAGCCCTTGATCTTGCAAATTAACGACGCCATAGCCTTGCCTGCTGATGTTACTGCCGCCGGCTTAAATCCTGTGCCCGAAATAATAGCTCCCGACACAGCGCCGGCATAGTCTGCCAGGTAGTTTCGAACTACAAATGATCCCATGCTATGTCCCAGTATATAGTAGGGCTTACCCGGGAATCTGGCGGCATACCTCTGCTGCACGTCGTGTACATCCTTTACCAGTGCTGCCCAGCCGTTCTTCTCTCCAAAGTTCAGCAAGTTCTCTGTAGTCACAGACTTGCCATGTCCCGCGCAGTCGTATCCCACAACGAATACGCCACGTTTGGCCATGTATCTGGCAAAGTCGTTGTAGCGCATAATATGCTCACTGACTCCGTGGTGGAGCTGCAGGATTGCTACAGGCTCTGTATCAGGTATCCACTCATAAATAATCAATGTATCTCTGCCGTTATTTGACAAAATTCTGGATTCGCTAAGTGCTATCACGTTACACCTCTGTATGTTAGTTGTTGTTTGACCAATTCTTTGCTCTCTGCACTGCCTTATGCCAATTGTTCAGCAGTTCTTGTCTCTCTTGCTGTTGTATGGAAGGCTCGAAAACCATCTCGCTGTCATCCATGCATCTTGTCACGTCGTAAAATCCTGTGAAACATCCGGCGAACATAGCAGCTCCCAGGGCCGTTGTCTCCAGACATCCGGGTTTGCGAACAGGTACATTGGATATGTCTGCCTGGAACTGCATCAAAAACTTGTTGGATGCTGCACCGCCATCGGCCTTAAGACTGGTAATGCTGTATCCGGAATCGGTTTCCATGGCGCCAATTACGTCCTGTACCTGGTAGGCCAAGGACTCCAGAGTTGCCCTCACAATGTGGCATGCATCGGTATCTCCTGTCAGACCTACAATAACGCCCCTGGCAGACGGATCCCAATATGGAGCACCGAGTCCTGTAAACGCCGGAACCATGTAGCAGCCTCCGTTATTGCCTGCTTCAAGGGCAATATTCTCCGTTTCAGCCGTGTTGTCTATAATGCCAACCTTGTCCCTAAGCCACTTTACAGCTGCCCCTGCCACAAAAACAGAGCCCTCCAGGCAATAGCAAACCTTGTCTCCAATCTGCCATGCAATGGTGGTAATCAGACCATTGGCCGACTCTACAGGAGCATCTCCTGTATTCATCAACAAGAACCCTCCGGTTCCGTAGGTGTTTTTCACATCACCCGGATTAAAGCATTCCTCTCCGAACAGGGCGGCCTGTTGGTCTCCGGCCACACCACAGATTGGAATTTGACGACTAAGCTGCCATATATCGGCAACACCAAACTCACCTGAAGACGGCAGAACTTGGGGAAGCATGCTCTCTTCCAGCCCAAACAGCTCCAGCAACTCCTTATCCCACTGTAGGCTATGGATGTTGTACAACATGGTACGAGAGGCATTTGTGCAGTCTGTAGCATGAACTTTGCCCCCGGTAAGTTGCCATATGAGCCAGGAATCCACAGTGCCTAATCTAAGCCTGCCCATTTTGGCAAGATCGGAGGCACCCGGCACGTTGTCAAGTATCCAGCGAATCTTGGTGGCACAAAAATATGGGTCTACTACAAGGCCTGTCTTGGCACGAATAATCTCCACATATCCCTGATCTCTGAGTCTGCTACAATAATCGGCGGTTCGCCTGCACTGCCAAACAATTGCTCTGTATACAGGTTTACCGGTCTCAACATCCCACAAAATGGTTGTCTCTCGCTGATTTGCAATACCGATGGAATCAATTTCCTCCGGCTTGGCTCCCACCTGAGTGAGGGCCTCAGTGATGGCCCCCATTGTAAATGACCATATTTCATCAGGATCCTGCTCAACCCATCCATCTTCAGGATAGAATATGGACAGTTCCCGCTTTGCAATAGACACCGGACGCCTATCCTTGTCAAACAAAATGCATCTGACCGAGGTAGTACCCGCATCTATCGACATTATGTACTTTCTCATATTTTCAAATAAGTTAATAATTAATCGCTAGTAGTGAATGTAGAATGTTCCAGAAAGGCCCTCACTATTCTCTCTTCACTACTAAAATAACACATTAGCTCTGCAGGTAGTCCTTGAGTTTTTTGGCTCTGCTAGGGTGACGCAGCTTGCGCAGTGCCTTGGCCTCAATCTGTCTAATACGCTCACGAGTTACGTTAAACTCCTTGCCTACCTCCTCAAGGGTTCTTGCCTTGCCGTCGTCTAAACCAAAGCGCAGGCGGAGAACCTTCTCCTCTCTGGGAGTCAGTGACTTGAGCACATCTGAAATCTGCTCCTTGAGCAACATAGTAGCTGCAGCATCGGAAGGCATGGGTGCATCCATATCCTGGATGAAATCTCCAAGATGGCTGTCCTCCTCCTCGCCGATAGGTGTTTCCAGAGAAATAGGATCCTGGCTCATCTTCATAATCTCGCGGATTTTCTCCACGGGCATATTCATTTCCTTGGCGATCTCCTCAGGTGAAGGGTCGCGACCCAACTCCTGAACCAGCTGTCTGGAAACACGAACCAGCTTATTAATTGTCTCGACCATATGAACAGGGATACGGATTGTTCTGGCCTGGTCGGCAATAGCTCTGGTAATAGCTTGTCTGATCCACCAGGTTGCGTAGGTGGAGAACTTGTATCCTCTCCTGTAGTCGAACTTTTCTACAGCCTTGATTAGTCCCAGATTGCCCTCCTGAATCAGATCCAGGAACTGCATGCCACGTCCCACATGCCTCTTGGCAATGCTGACTACCAGACGCAGGTTAGCTTCCGCCAGCTTCTGCTTAGCTTCAACGTCTCCAGCCTCCATTTTCTGGGCCAGGTCGATTTCCTCCTCTGCAGTGAGCAACGGAACCTTGCCGATTTCTTTAAGATACATTCTGACGTGATCCTCGACATTGATTCCCTCGGGAATGCCAACCTCAGGATTCTCCTCAGGTGTAACCTCCTCGATTTCGTTCATGTCGGGCATATCTGCCTCGTCAATATCGTCCAGATTTCCCATAACTGAACCGGCACCTACGGTCAAATCGTCTCCCACATCGCCTTCGGCCAATGTCCTGACTTCGGACAGATCGTCCAAATCGTCTACGCCAACACTGTCTATATCCTCGGAGATATTGTCGATATTCTCGTCGATGCTTGAGATATCCTCCTCGGTGACATCGATTTCCAGGTCAGCTGCATCGTCCATCTCCATAGGCACACTCTCATAGTCGTAGACAAGCTCAATGCCAATCTGCTCCAGAGTGTCATAGATTGCGCTCAGCTGATCCTGAGACAATTTGGCCTCACTTAAGGTCTCATCCACCTCTTTGTATGTCAGAGATCCCTTCTTTTGTCCCAGATTTACCAGGCCTTCAACCAATTCTTTACCTTTTTCAACTGTCAAGTCCATTGAATGAACCTCCCTTATATTGACCTCTTGGCTACGGCAATTTCCATGGCCAAAGAAGCTATTTTAGAATTAATATCACTAACCTGTGCAGGTGTAATGTCACTGCGCTTAAGCTCTGCAGAAAGCCGATCCTTTTCTGCCACAAGGTTCCTCACCCTGAGTTTTGCGGCCACGTCTCTGGCTGCAGCAACTATATCCTCACAGTCCTGAGTCTGATAGGCCGCCCCGGTTATACCGGATACTGCATCAGGTGATAGCTCCTGCATCAATGATGAAAGAGTAACCTCTCCATCAGATCGATACTTGGCCTCAGCTACCATGTAAGCTGCACGAACATCCTCATCGCCAAACAGTTCCGGGCCCATATGATTGACCTCTGCAAAACAGCTGTTGTCGGCACAGATCATAGACAACAGCAAATACTGCATTGGCACAAAGTCATTGGCCTGGGTAACCACCACAATATCCTCTTGAGATTGTGGCTTGACTGGCTGCTGTCGTGAGGAATCCCTGAGCAAACTCTCATAATTCACTTGATATTTTGTCCCGTATTGGCGCGCGTATAACTCTCTCTCTGTGTCCGACGATACAGTGGCCAAAACCTTGGATGTTTCTTTAAGAAATGCCGATCTGTTCTGTCTGATTGAGTCAGGTTTATATTTTGTCTCCAACCGTTGAATCAAAAACTCGATAGCAGTAATGGAATTTTCCAACAATTGCAAAAATGCCTCTCGGCCTTTAGCCTTGATGTATTCGTCGGGATCCTTGGATCCGGGGATAATGAGGACACGGATATCGATACCTGTCTTACGGAAAATGCCAATGGCCTTCTCGATAGCGTTCTGACCTGCTCCGTCGGCATCATAACTGATATACACACGGCTTGTCCTGCCTGCAATGAGTCTGGCCTGCTTCTCTGTCAAGGCTGTGCCTAGCGACGCAACTACGTTCTTGATGCCTGCCTGATACAGCGATATACAGTCCATATATCCCTCGACCAAAATCAGTCCATCTGCGGCAAAGCTCTTTGCAACATTCAGGCCATACAGGTTTACACCCTTTGTATATACTGCTGTCTCCGGGGAGTTAATATACTTGGGCACAGAATTGTCATATACCCTGCCACCGAAAGCTATTACTCGGCCCTTAACATCCAATATAGGAAACATCAGGCGGTTGCGGAATGCATCGTAGGGTTTGCCGTCCTTACGTGGTGAGCAAAGACGGGAATCCAATATGTCCTTATCACTGAAACCCAGGCTGCTCAGATGCTTGTACAATGCATCCCAGCTATCCGGCGCAGAACCAATACCATAGGCCTTAACCGTTTCGTTGGACAGGCCTCTCCTACGGACATAATTTATAGCATTGTTGTCTGTATTGAGGTTCTTGTAAAAAAATCTGGCCGCCGCCTTGTTGATCTCAAACATAGTGCGGGCTCGCATTTCGACGTAGCTGTTGGCGCCGGTTTCCGGAGTAATCTCAATATGAGCCCTCTCGGCCAACATTTCTACGGCAGAGACAAAGTCCACCTTCTCATACTCCTGAACAAAGGTGAACACGTTTCCTCCCTTGCCACAACCAAAGCACTTGTAAATCTGTAGCTCGGGGGTGACTATAAACGAGGGAGTCTTCTCATTATGAAAGGGACACAGACCCTTGTATCGGTTGCCGCTTCTCGTAAGCTTGACATACTGACCTACAACATCAACTATGTCGTTGGCTTCCCTTACTTTGTCGATTGTGGCGTCAGAATATCTCATTTTCCCTGGTTCCTCATAAGGGATTATTCGTTGGAAAAATGAAATATCCTTTATTATTTCATTGAGATTTTAAATACTTATCTATAACCGATGCAATTGACTCATCTTTAACAATTATAGATACGCCGATTCTTCTGTTTTGTGCTCTGGAAGCTTCAGAACTGCCGTCGGAAATAGGTCTCCATTGACCATAGGCTGTAGCCACCAGCTGGTCCTGATATCTGGAGGATAACTGACTATTGCTGCTGCAGAGATAATCCAGTACCGCCACAGCTCTCTTTGCAGACAGCTCTCTGTTATATGAATCCGAACCGGTGTCGTCAGTATGGCCTTCAATAACAATTGCATTTATATACTGACCAACCTGCGAGTCACTTAGAATAGCTACAAAGGCATTGGCCAAGCAATCCAGCAGTTCGTAGGCCTCAGAACGGATGGCATATGAATCCACATCGAACACTAAACTTTCGTTAATTACAATCTGTGAATTCTCTATGGAAATCAATGGATTACCGTCAGAAGCTTTGGTACCCATTTCATCCTCAATGGCTTTTACAATTTTTTCGTAAACAGAGAGCCTCAACAGTGCAACCTCCTGCAAGTCTCCCCTTAACTTCTCCAACTCCGATAGTGCTGCCTGAAGTTCCATGGTTTTGCCATAGTATTCCTCCTCCGAAAGGGCAGCATTTTCCTTCAGTGTATCGATCAGCCCCTGCAGCTCCTCTGCCTTGAGGTTTGAATTTGCCAACTGATCATTTGCATCATCCAGAGATTCTACTGCCACACCCAGAGCTTTCTCGGCAGCAGAAAGCTGTCCTGACTTCATGCAGTTGTTAATGTATAGCAATACCAGCACAAAGAACAGAATCAGTACCATTCCCGACATTATGTCGGTAAATGAGGGCCAAAAGTTTTGGGAATCAGTTCTCGACAGTCGCCTGGTTGTTTTCTTCACTGGACACTCTCCTCTCCTGCCTGATTGCAAAGGATGTATGATGCATAATCGGTGTGTTAGCCTGCACAGGGGGCTCCTGTGTCTTTCCGGGAATAGATAACAAGTTTGTACTCTTTACCCTGGCAGAAGGTTTTAGCTTTTCCAAAAACTCATCCAAAGCTTTGCTGACTGCCACATATGTACGAGTATCGTTGCACTTGTACTCATCTGCCACCATGCTGAACAGTGTATTGTCCAAATAGTCCTCTAACTCTGTAATCATGCTAAGTCTGGCTTCTTCTGCTCTGGAGGCCACTCCGCTGATAGTTACTATTATGGAACAGAATACGCCCACAAGGCTGGTGGTAAAGGCCGTTCCCATTCCTGACAAAGCCTCCATTATTCCCTCGCCTGCGTTTTGGAATATACTGGAAATATCTTCCCCGGTTTGAAAGAATCCGGATATACTGCCTACCGATTGGGTCAGGCCAAGAAATGTGCCCATCAGACCCAATATAATCATTGCCGAACCTGCAGATTTAATGAATCTTTCCCCGGACAACAGACCTCTCAAATCCTTTTGAATGCACTTGTCAACCAGCACCGATGTATTGATGTCACCCCCGTTGACGCTGACACCCACCGTATAATCGTCTACCACACCGTTAATGAATTCACTCTGAAAATTACCATCCCTGCGGTAGTCCTTGTTTCTGAGCTTCATTCGGATAAGGGCATATCCGGCCCTCACTTTGACTCCGCTGATTATCGTAACTGCAAAAATGATTAAAATTGCCGCAATTATTCCATAGGCCATTCCGTCGAGAGCCCTTAGCATGTTAAGTATTTCCGTCATAGATATGTACCTCCATAGGTTATAAGTCTATGCAGTACAATCTCAGATAATGAATGTTTGTACATAAAAAAAGGACAAACTCCATGGGAGATATTGTATGAGTTTGACCTTTATTTCATGATTGTTTGTCCAATACTCAAAAACCACAGTGGAGTACACTGTGGTTAGGCTAATTCATTATTTTTTCCTTAATACAATCGGAACTGCAACTGCTGCTCCCGCGATTATAACTCCTATAATAACCAATATCCAAACCTTGCTGTTTTCTGTGGGCATTGGCTTCTCCACGTCCTGACTCGGCTCTGTGGTTGGGATAACATCTTCCCCACTTGGCTTAGGTGTTGCTGTCACCTCAGGAGTAGGTTCTGCCGTTGGTGTAGCATCAGGCTCTGGAGCTGTAGTGAGTTCTGGAGTAGGTGTGGCAGTGGGCTTTGGTTCATATCTGCAAACTTCGCATATCTCATCTCCCTGATGCTCCTGCTTATCCACCTCTTCTCCACAAATCAAACAATCCTTCCAGTGATGAGTATCATTCATCTGGTAAATCATTGACCTATCTACCGCATGACCTGTTGCTTCTATATATTCCACCTTGGTTGCACCACATGTAATACATTGCATGGTTTTTGTTCCCAAATCTATGCAAGTTGGAGTAGAGTCAATGCTCTTCTCCGTCCATGAGTGGTCGGCAGATACCGACTGACCACAATTGGAACACTTTTTTGTATGTTTACTACTATCTAAATTTGACCACTTATCATAAGTATGATTACAATCATATTTTTCGACATAAATCATATACTCTTTACTCCAGTGTTCACCTTCTCTACAGAATTTCCATGAGTCTAAATAATTAGGAATATGCACCGTAAACCCTGTATACCCATAGGTTGATACATATCCAAACTCCGGCTCTTCTCCAGTAAAATAGATATGCTCCAAGTTTTTCATACCTGAAATAATTCCCTTTCCAACGTATTTAACATTAGAAGGAATTACTAATGTTGTCATTGTTATGCATCCGGCAAACGCACCACCTTCAATTCTCTCCAGAGATTTTGGCATTTCAATATCAACAAGCTTTTCACAATATGAAAACGCATGTGAGCCAATTTTAACAACACCCTCTGAAATAACAACCTTCTCTAATCTTGGGCAGTGGCTAAAGGCTTCTTGTGAGATATTCTCTAATGAACCAGGTATCGTAAGGTTTTTCATACCACATCCTGCAAAAGCACACCACTCTATCTCCTTTAAATTCTTAGAGAGATGTACCTCATCAGTCGTAGTACACTTAACGAATGCATATGGCACCTCCAAGCTTGTAATTCCATCCTCGATAATAATCTTCTTTACCTCGGTCCCTACGTGATGCCAGGGAGAAGATGTTACAGAACCCTGCCCTGTAATTCTAAGAACGCCCTCCTTTAAATTCCAGTAAGAATCTGGCCCACAGAATCCTTCATAAATATTTAATTCTAAATTTGGAACAATAGATGCTGGGTCCTCTACAGCAACCATCCTTATGGTATTGCTAAATGGATCTAGTCTAAACCAATTATTCCAGGAGGCATCTGCATCGGGATAATAAATCGTTGCCGTAAGATTATAAAAACAACCATATTCTGCTTCTGGTGCGCTTCCAGTAAAAATAAGCGTCCTGATCCTCGGCGTTGAAGTTTGTGCCATCACTCCCAAGTACTGAACTCCCCTGCCAAATGTTATGCAAACCAATTCATGACAATCTTGAAACGATGACATATTTACCATTTTTACCTTGTCCGGAATAACAATAGAACGAAGAGTTTTACACCCTTCAAAAGCTCTATTTCCAATTGTCTCCAGGCTGTCTGGCAACGATACGCTTTGCAATGATTCACAAAATCTAAAAGCGTTAATACCAATATCAGTAACACCCTCTGGAACAACAATATTTTTAAGACTGGAACACCCTTGAAAAGCCCCGGACCCTATTATTTTCAAAGTGCTTGGAAGGGCAACTTGCTCTACCTTATTTAATCCAAAAAGCACGTGGCCATCCAGATTATCTATTCCCTCTTCAATTACCACGTACTTTGCCTCGTCTTCCCATACACCCCAATCCTGATATGTTGACGAATCATAAGGGTTTAGCGCTCCTGTTCCCGAAAAAGTAAGTGTAGCCGTAGCCTCATCATAGGACCACGTTGCATTCTCGCC
>JAFVXO010000037.1 GCA_017501105.1 Clostridia bacterium
CCCTCGCCGTGAAACAGTTTCTCTATATCCATTGTTGCCCTCTCCTTTTACAGAAGTTTATACTCAAACAGTCTGTACAGCTTTTTCGAGAGATTCCCAGCGTACAGCTTCTGAAAAACAAATTTCTCAACACCCTTTAGCTGATCTATGTACCTTTGCGGTGTCATAACGTGTTCTCTTACATAGACAAACTCGCCGTGCTGCAGCAATTCAGGATTATCTATGCCGTAAACCTCTTTAACACCTACATCATTGATGGGATTTTTATACTTTGACATTTTTGCCGCCAAGACTGTATAGCAGTCCATTAGAAGCGCAATCCGTTCAAAATGAGCGCATAAGCTTGTTGTCAAATCCTGCAACTCCTTGGAGGTTAAATACATAGCCACACCCTCCATAACAACAATTGCGTTCTTCTTTTCGGGAATGCTTGTCAGCCAGCTGCCGTCTCTGACATCGCCTGCAATCATCTGATAATCAGCAGATTCAGAGAAGTATCGTCTCCTTTCCTGAATAACCTCCGGAAAATCCACATCATACCACCTGTGACCCACCACACCAACTCGCAAAACCCTGCTGTCCATGCCGCACCCAATATGGATGACCACAGCATCCTCTGTATCGTCAATCTGTTGCCTTACCCAGTCGTCGAAAACTGCGGAACGAATTCCCATGTAGTAGGCTAGCCATTTTGACCTGGACTTTCCCTTAAGGGCAAATCCCTCTGCCTGCCAAATTTCTTCCGCCTTTTTGTCGTCAAGAAAGAGACCCTTCCTACTAACATAGGCCTTGCCGTACAAGGGAATATATAGTGTCTTGTTTACATCATTCATAGACTCACCCTTCTATCGCAAGTATTTTTGACTCTATCTCCTTAATGACGTCGAGAAAGACCTCGTCGCTCTTCCCCGTGGGATCCGGCAACCCCCAATCCTCGTCAAAGCTTCTGCCGATAAAGGGGCATCCCACATCGCATCCCATGGAAATAGCCATATCCGGTGTGGGTATTTTCGCCACAGTTTTGCTATATTGGGTCTCCTCCATGTCTATACCATACAGCTCTTTTATCAGGCGAACCGCATCCTGATTAATCTGTGGTTTTGTTTCCGTGCCCGCCGAATAAAAGTCAAATTCGTCCCCTCGAAAATGCTTGCCCAGGGCCTCTGCAATCTGACTGCGGCAGGAGTTATGGACACATATAAACGCTATTTTCTTTTTCATCTCAGCTTGACCCCCTCCCAGGTAAACAAAGAGCGGTCTCGACCCATGCCAAGACCGCAGCAGTTTTTTACCTTATCTCGCACTTTGGCCGGATTATACTTACCAAATAACTACTCTCTTAGTAGGAGCAATGTACATCTTGTCACTCTTCTTAACCTTGAATGTGTCGTACCACTCCTGGAAGTTTCTGGGAGGCATGTTTGCTCTCAAACATGCAGGTCCGTGAACATCTACTGTGAGCAACAGCTGCAGATACTCAGGCTTTGCCTTGATGCACCATACGCGTGCCCAGTTCATGAAGTACTCCTCGTAGGATGCGCCCTCAGTCTTGGACATAATCTCCAGTGTTACGGCCATACCGCCGTTATCTGCCATGTTCTCGCTGACGATGAACTTGCCATTCACCTTGCCCCAAGGAAGCTCGATGCCGTCGAACTGCTTAACCATCTGGTTGACCTTCTTGTTGAACCTCTTGGTGTCGGCCTTTGTCCACCAGTTGTTAATGTTGCCGTTCTCATCGCACTTGGCACCGTTAGAGTCAAATGCGTGGGAAATCTCGTGGCCAATAACTGCTCCGATACCGCCCAGGTTCTCGCTCCTGGTCTGATTAATGGAATAGAATGGGGCCTGCAAAATAGCAGCAGGGAATGTGATGTCGTTTACGGATGGGTTGTAGCAAGCATTTACCATATGTCCAGGCATTGCCCACTCCTCCTTGTTAACGGACTTGGCAAGGCTGTCCAACTGGTACTGGAATCTGATCTTCTTAAGAGAGGTTACAATGTCCAGCAGGGATCTCCTCTCACCAAATACCAGCAGGTCATACATCTCATCCACCTTGTCGGGGTAGCCCATCTTAACGCCAATCTTGGAAAGCTTGAGAATAGCCTTCTCCTTGGTGGACTCCTCAAGTATCTCGTTGTTCTTGATCCTATCCTTGTATGTGTCGATAATCTGGTAAACGATCTCTGTAATATCCTTTTTAGCCTCTTCGCCGAAATACTTTTCGCCATAGTACAGGCCCACAGGCTCGGAGTACATGCCGGACGCCAGGTTATATGCGAACTTCTCAACAGGAGTTCCTGCAGGTACGCCAGTAATAGCGCGCATGAACATGCCGCTCAAATCTCTGAGTTCCTCTGACAAATATGGGCAGGCCCCCAGCAATCCATTAACATATGCCCAGTGCTTGTACATTTCGAAGTTCTCCTGGTTGAAGACCTCCTTAAATGCCTTGAAATACCTGGGCTCCATACAAACAACCTTGTCAGGTGCTGTGCCAAAGAGGGCCTTAAGCAATGCTCTGAATCTAACGGGCTTTACCAGGCCGGAGACTCTGGAGGTCCTCATGGGATTGTACGCCTTAACGTACTCGGACCACTCCTCGCTGGTCTTGACAAGGCCACCCAACATGTCATCGAATGCCAGTGTGTCCTGCAAGTACTTTGCCTGGTCCTCTGCGCTCAAATCTGTCTTGGCAAGAATCATCTGAGCCATATTAGCCCAAAGGCCAATGAGTGCCTGCTTCTGCTCAGCCATCTCGGGCTTATAGTAAGAAGCGTCAGGCAAAACTACGCTGGGGCCCTGGATGTAAACGCAGTTGTTCTCCGCGTCCATCATGTCCGGGCTAACAGAAATGTCGAAGGGTAGTGGCATGCCTTCCATAACCAAATTCTTGAGTCTTCTATTAAATGCTGTCATGGAGTCCAGGTTCTGGATCATGGCCAGGCGCTTGAGGGCAGGGGCGATTCCGTCCTTGTCCTTCTTAGCTACATTCTTGGCTGCCTTGTACAGAGCACATGCTCTCTTGAGGTAGTCGTTGGGGTACGCCTTATTCTTCACCATGTTGTTGAACTCACCCATCATGAGCTGCTCAACCTCGTCATTGAGGGTGGCGAAACCTCCTGTGGACGGTCTGTCGTCCGGAATAACCAGCTCTTCCAGCTTAGCCTGGTTTACGTACATATATAAATCATCTTGAATTCTAATCTTTTCCATATTCCCTCCATTTATATGGCACATTATACCACAATATTGGCAATGCGCTCTCGTTGGCTGTTACTTGTTATTGTTTGAGAATACGTCTGCAACCTCGCTGATGGTTATGTA
>JAFVXO010000038.1 GCA_017501105.1 Clostridia bacterium
ATGAGCTCATCGTTAATATTTGTAACGCTGGTGTTACCGCCTGTAGCACCAAGCTCAACAGCAGGCAGATTGGCCTGTCCACCGAGTGTTGCATTGATCTTCCATGTGTAGAGACTCTCGTCTACATCCCACATTTCACCCAGGTCGATATTCGCATACTCATCGGACGTGGCTGCCATAGCCAGTGCTGACGCTGCAAACACCATAACAAGGGACAGGAAAATCGCAAATAAAACTTTTTTCATAATAAGCGTTCCTCCATTGTAAGTTTGGTATAGATATACATATTATACGACAGCTGAGCCATTTTTCAAGACAGATATAACACTTTCTCTCCATCCGAATATGATAAAGAGAACACTTTCTTGGAGGTTTCATGACCTATCTCGACAACGCCGCCACATCATTTCCCAAGGCACCGGAATGTGCATCTGCAATCAGCAACTTTATACTCGAGAACACTGCAAACCCTGGCAGAGGAAGCTACAAAACATCGGTCAAAGCCACGGAAATGCTTCAACATCTACGCATAAGAGCTGCAACCCTGTTTGGAATCGACGACCCTATGAGGATTGCCATTGTACCCTCATCTACCTACGGGCTAAACACCGCCATTCATTCCATCTTCTACACCCCCGGAAACCACAGTGCAGTTATTTCCCCCATGGAGCACAATGCTGTAACCCGTCCTCTTTGGAAGTGGTGCAGGCCTTCGGCCACATCAATAACCCTGTCCGGCGGAGATGGCATGCTCATGGATCCTGGCATCCTGCGTCAAAACGTGATAAAGCTGCGTCGAAAGGGCAAAAAAGTTGCTATTATTGTAACTCTATCCTCCAATATTACAGGGCATGTAAACAACATTTACGGAATTTCTGCTGTAGCAGCAGAAAACGGCTGTCCTCTTGTCCTGGATGCATCTCAAGGCGCTGGAACAGTAGATATTTGTGTCAGAACTCTGCCTAGACTGGACTATATGGCAATCCCGGGCCACAAAGGGTTGTTGGGCCCCCAGGGCACAGGACTACTCTATGTCGCCCCTGGCGCACCGGTATTACCTCTCATGTTCGGTGGAACAGGCAGCGGCCCCTTTGACACCATGACTGACGTGATGCCCGACGCACTGGAGTGTGGCACCATAAACTCCCCCGGAGTTGCCGGGCTGATTGCGGCAATAGACTATGTGTCCACCACAGGGCCCGGGCGGATTCTACGGCACAAAAATTCCATGTGCAATTTGTTTGCCTCCCTGCTGGAAAGCAACAGCAGAATTTTGCCTCTGACGGACAGAAGGCTTCCCAACAGCGGCATCTATTCATTTAACATCAGAGGAATGGATTCCCAGGATGTTGCCCGGATTTTAGACTCGGATTACGGAATATCGGTTCGCGGTGGATTTCACTGTTCTCCCCTGGGGCACAGGAGTTTGGGAACCTCTGATGTAGGGGCTGTCCGCATTAGCCCAGGCGTCTTTACCACAGAAAAAGAAATGCAGTACGCCGCAGAGAGCGTACTGCATATCGCATCTAAAGTTGTGTAGTTAAATATTAGAGAATTTCTCTGGCCTTGGCTGCAATTGCCTCTCCTGTAAAGCCAAACTCCTCAAAGAGCTTGTTTGCAGGAGCGGATGCGCCAAAGGTATCTACTGTGACAAATGCTCCATCCATGCCGGTGTACTTGTGCCAGCCAAAGGAAGTAGCAGCCTCTACAACCATTCTCTTGGTGCAAGTCGAGGGCAATACGCTCTCCTTGTACTCCTTGGTCTGGGCGTCAAACAGTTCCATGCTGGGCATGCTTACCAGTCTGACCTTAACTCCCTGAGCATCCAGCAGCTTCCATGCATCCATGCTAGGTGCAACCTCTGCTCCGCTGGAAATAATAATCAGGTCGGGTGTGCCCTGGCAATCCTTGATAACATAGGCACCCTTGCGGCAAAGTTCGGAACTGCTGTCCAGAACAGGCAAGTTCTGTCTGGATGTAACCAGCACATAAGGTGTGTCCTGAGATTCGATGGCCATAGCCATACCGTGCATTGTCTCTCTATAGTCTGCAGGTCTGAACACTACTACACCAGGCATGCTCCTGAACTGGGCCAGGTGCTCTACCGGCTGGTGTGTGGGGCCGTCCTCTCCTACGCCGATGCTGTCATGGCTGAAGATATACATAACAGGTAGCTTCATCAGTGCAGACATTCTGACTGCGTGCTTCATATAATCGGAGAACACAAAGAATGTAGAAGCAAATGTCCTGAATCCGCCGTGAGCCTGGATGCCGTTGCAAATAGCGCCCATTGCGTGCTCTCTGATACCGAACAAGATGTTGCGGCCCAATCTGTCCTGATCGGAATATGTTCCGCAGCCCTTCATGACTGTGTTGTTGGAAGATGCAAGATCAGCAGATCCGCCTACCAGGTTTGGCATCTTGGCTGCCATCTTCTGCAGCAACTTGCCGCAGGCAACTCTGGTAGCCATGGGTGCATCGTCATATGCAAAATAATCTGCGTCGGATGTTATTGCGTCGAATGCTCCTGCAGGATCCATGGTTCTCTCCCACTCGGCATAATCCTCAGGATACTTCTCTGCATAGATAGCCATACGCTTGTTCCACAGGTCGTGGGCCTTGATACCACGCTGTGCCTTGGCAGCTGCATAGTCATAGACCTCCTGAGGAATTGTAAAGGGATCGTACTCCCAACCCAGGTTCTCCCTGGTGGCTACCACATTGGCCTCTCCCAGAGGTGCTCCGTGGGAAGCTGCACTGCCCTGTTTTGCAGGACATCCGTAGCCAATCTGAGTCTTGACAATAATCAGTGAGGGGTGCTTGTCCTGAGCTGCTGCCTTGTCCAAAGCGGCCTTGATAGCATCGCAGTCGTTGCCGTCCTCAACTGTATAGACATCCCATCCCTGAGAGCGGAATCTGGCGGCCACGTCCTCTCTGAAGGTGCCGTCTGTGTCTCCCTCAATAGTAATGTTGTTTGAATCGTAGATAACTGTAAGTTTTGACAGAGCCAGTGTACCTGCAATGGATGCTGCCTCGTAAGAAAGACCCTCCATCATACAGCCGTCGCCACAGAGAGCATATGTCCTGTGATTTACAATAGGCAGTCCAGGCTTGTTGAAGCGGGCTGCAAGCTGAGTCTCTGCTATAGCCATACCTACTGCATTGGCAATGCCCTGTCCAAGGGGGCCGGTGCTGATCTCCACGCCGGGAGTAACGCCCAACTCGGGGTGACCGGGTGTGCGGCTGCCTCTCTGTCTGAAGTTCTTGATGTCATCCATGGAGACATCGTATCCAAAGATATTCAGTAAAGAGTATACCAACATAGAACCGTGGCCGGCAGAAAGCACGAATCTGTCCCTGTTGGGCCAGTTTGGGTCTGCAGGGTCGAAATTCATCATGTCTGCCCACAGTGTATATGCCATGGGAGCTGCGCCCAGAGGTAATCCAGGATGTCCGGACTTGGCCTTTTCTATAGCCTCTGCAGAAATAACTCTAATAGCGTTGATGCTGAGATCACGTATATTCATAAAATGTCGCGCCGCAAGAGCGGCTGCCTCCTAAATCCTTCTCATGCGGATTACATTGCGTGTTTTGCAAGAAACCACAATCCACGACATTATACCCCCAACAACAGTTTTTTACAATGTGGATATTTTTTACAACACAAAAAATATTCTTGACATGATTCTCCATTTCTGTATAATAACACTTGCTGGTCGCGAGGCCCTATGGTCAAGAGGCCTAAGACACCGCCCTTTCACGGCGGTAACACGAGTTCGAATCTCGTTAGGGTCACCAGAATGCTGGCGTAGCTCAGTTGGTAGAGCAGCTGATTTGTAATCAGCAGGTCGGGGGTTCAAGTCCGTCCACCAGCTCCAGATCCGCAGGCGTTACACGAAAGTGTAACGCCTGTTTTTTTGTAATTAGGAAATGCAATACAAAAAAGCAGTGCCAGCTATATCACCAGCACTGCCATTCTAAACACTTTTATCTACCCAACTCTCTTTACTCTTCATTCTTCACTATACGAATATGCACATCGTCAAGCTGCTTCTGCTCTACTCCAGAGGGAGCGTTCATCATAAGATCCTGTGCATTCTTGTTCATGGGGAATGGAATGATCTCGCGGATGCTATCCTCTCCTGCCAACAGCATAACCATACGGTCA
>JAFVXO010000039.1 GCA_017501105.1 Clostridia bacterium
ACGGTTTGGGCTTTGCCTATGACGACTCCGTAACTATGGAGCAGATTTTCGGATACAACTACGGCGCATTTATCATGGAACTGGCCGATGGACAGGCAGTTCCTGCAGGCACAATCGTCCTGGGCACACTTACAGACGACAGTGCTATGACATACAAGGGCCAGTCTGTTTCTACTAAGGAAGCAGAGGAGGCCTACGAGTCAAAGTTGGAGTCTGTGTATGCTACCAAGGCTGGCGACGTTAAGCTCTATGACAAGATTGGCTGTACCACCAGATCTACAGCAAAGCCTGCTGTGTCTATTGCCAAGCCCAGAGTGCTGATTCCCGTATTCCCCGGAACAAACTGCGAATACGACAGTGCCAGAGCCGTGGAGAGAGCAGGTGCTGAGGCCGAAATCTTTGTTATCAACAACCTGACTCCTGCAGCAGTAGCTGAGTCTGCAGCTGAGTTTGCAGCCAAGATTGGCAAATCTCAGGCCATATTCATTCCCGGAGGATTCTCCGGAGGCGATGAGCCCGACGGATCAGGCAAGTTTATTACTGCAGTATTCCGCAACCCTGCCATCAAGGATGCAGTGCATGAGCTGCTGAATAACAGGGACGGATTGATGCTGGGTATCTGTAACGGATTCCAGGCTTTGATTAAGTTAGGTTTGGTGCCCTACGGCGAGATTCGCGACACAGATGAGAACTGCCCCACTTTGACCTTCAACACCATCGGCAGACACCAGTCCAAGTTGGTAAGGACACGTGTGGCATCATCTAAGTCTCCTTGGCTGACAAAGGTGAACGTAGGCGATATAATTACAGTTCCGATTTCCCATGGCGAGGGACGCTTCTATGCACCCGAGAGCGTGGTTAAGGAGCTGATTGCCAACGGTCAGGTGGCAACTCAGTATGTAGACCTGAACGGCAACCCCACATCAGATATCGAGTTCAACCCCAACAACTCCGCAATGGCTATCGAAGGCATTCTGTCTCCCGACGGCAGGGTTTTGGGCAAGATGGGCCACTCCGAGCGCGTCAGCAACGGCGTCTACAGGAACGTGCCCGGCAACTTCGATATGGGTCTCTTTGACTCACTGGTTGAGTATTATAAGTAAAACAATCTGTTAAAAAATGTTCGAATAGTGACAGCTTTTTAACTTGACCAAATTATGGATTTTAATTTATTGACAGGTGTGATAGGTAAAATTATTATTCAACCTGTTAGAACGCATCACGCATTTTGATGACGTAAACGGAGGTATAGCATGTTTAAGAACGAGTATTTGGCTGACCTGTACAATCAGGTAGTAAAGAGAAATCCTGGAGAGCCGGAGTTCCACCAGGCAGTTCGTGAGGTTCTGGAGTCTCTGGAGCCTGTAGTCGAGGCAAGACCTGAGCTCATTACCAAGGGCGTTATGGCCGAGTTGGTAGAGCCTGAGCGCATCATTAAGTTTAGAGTTCCTTGGGTAGACGATCAGGGAAATGTTCAGGTTAACCGCGGTTTCCGTGTTCAGTTTAACAGCGCTATAGGCCCCTACAAGGGAGGCCTCCGTTTCCATCCCACAGTATATGAGGGAATTATTAAGTTCCTGGGCTTTGAGCAGATCTTCAAGAACGCCCTGACAGGCCTGCCAATCGGCGGTGGCAAGGGCGGATCCGACTTTGATCCCAAGGGCAAGTCCGACGGAGAGGTTATGAGATTCTGCCAGAGCTTTATGACAGAGCTGAGCAAGTATATCGGCGCAGACACAGACGTTCCTGCAGGCGATATCGGCGTGGGAGCCAGAGAAATCGGTTACATGTTTGGTCAGTACAAGAGACTTCGCGACGAATTTACCGGCGTGCTTACAGGAAAGGGTCTGACCTACGGTGGATCCCTTGCCCGCAAGGAGGCAACAGGATTTGGCCTCTGCTACTTTACAGAGGCTATGCTCAATGACCACAGCGATTCCTTTAAGGGCAAGACAGTTGTTGTTTCCGGTTCCGGCAATGTTGCTATCTACGCTTGTCAGAAGGCGACAACCCTTGGAGCAAAGGTTATCGCAATGTCCGACTCCAACGGCTGTGTTGTAGACGAGAATGGTATCGACCTTGATGCTGTTAAGACCATCAAGGAGGTCAAGAGAGGCCGCATCAGCGAGTACCTGGAGTATCATCCCGAGGCAAAGTACATGGAGGACAAGGACGGATCCAAGAACATCTGGACTGTTCCCTGCGATATCGCACTGCCCTGCGCAACCCAGAACGAGATTAACGAGGCATCTGCCAAGGCTCTCATTGCAAATGGCGTTATGGCTGTATGTGAGGGCGCTAACATGCCCTCTACTCCTGAGGCAATTGCCGCATTCCAGGAGGCAGGTATTCTGTTTGGTCCTGCCAAGGCAGCAAATGCAGGCGGCGTTGCAACATCTGCACTGGAGATGAGCCAGAACTCTATGCGCTACAGCTGGACCTTTGATGAGGTAGACGCCAAGCTCAAGGGAATCATGGAGAACATCTATGCAAATGTTGCCAAGGCTGCAGCAAGCTATGGTATGGAGGGCAACTACGCAGCAGGAGCCAATATTGCAGGCTTCCTCAAGGTTGCAGACTCCATGATGGCATTTGGAGTTGTCTGATTACAATTTGATTTTAACGAGGGCCCACGGCGTATGTCGTGGGCTTTTTTGTGTGCCGTATAAGTGTCAAGATGGGAGTTTTTGCCGAATTATTAGACAAAGATTAAGATGCTATTCCAAAGACCTCCAAAATTGTAAAAAATTTGTTATTCCAATGTAATATTCTGCCAAAAGAGAACATAAGATTTAATAGAAGTGGTTAGGGGAATTGGTAACCCTGCCATACAAACTATATATAATTTGGAGGAGAATTATGACTAAAAGGCTTTTTACCAAAACAATGTCGGTGCTATTAGTTTTAGCCATGGTTATGTCAGTGTTTATGGCATTCCCCACAATGGCTGCATCCACAACAGGTTACGTGTTGTCTCAAAACATGGACATGCTGCCTACAATTTCATCCACCACAGGGAATACATCCCATGGCGTATGGAGTTCAGAGTATAGCAGCTCTATGGCTACGAATCATGTAACATTTTCTCAGTACACAAACAGCTCCGGTGCAACGTCTATGAAGCTTAGTATTGCAGACGGCAGATATACTATTGGCGTATATTGCGGATTCAATGGAGCAACATCATCATCCAAGCTTACATTTAAGGTATGGGTTCCCGAGGGATCCACTGTTACCAAAATTAACTCAATTGAGATTGGCAGCACTGTAATTCTTGGTGAGACAGAATTGACAGCAAATGCATGGAACACAATAGAGACAAGCTCTTTCGGCAGCAGGACTTCAGGTGCAATTAGCATTGAGTTCTATAGCGATACAGCAACCTCCGGTCAGAGCCTCTATATTGACGACTTCCAGATTTCCAATGGAACATCAGCAGACGCAACTAACTATGTTATTAATGAGCAGTTTGAGAGCGGTATTCCAACCAGTTCCACACCAAAGACCACAACCAATGGCGTATGGAGCTCCGAATACAGCAGTTCTCTGGGAATTGATCACGTAACATTCTCCCACAGCAGCAGCGGTTACAACGGAACCAATGCTCTTAAGGCAAATGTTGGTAATGGCAGATACACCATTGATTTTTATCTTGGTTTCCAGAATGCAGATACCGACAGCACATTGACATTCAAGACCTTCGTCCCCAGCGGAAGCACAATTACTTCCATTAATAAGATAGCCGTTAACGGTGTTGAGATTATGGGAGAGACTGCTATCACTCAGGGTCAGTGGGTTGAGATTGAGGCAGGAGAACTGGGTGATACAGATGGATACATTCACATCGAGTACTACAGTGCCACTGCGTGCTCTGGTCAGTACTTCTACATCGACGACGTCAGGGTTACCGGCACAGCTTCCGGTTCCGATGCAGACGATGACGACACCAGCTCTGTTTCCGGATATGTAAATGTAGGTTACCTGCCTTACTACAGAACAGACTGCTATGAGGATCTGGATTATGATGCACTTACACACCTGTGCCTGGCATTCTTTAATCCCGATACATCCAGCCTTGAAATTACTCACAGGTTCGACTCCGATTCTGAGGTGGAAGACATTATCGACCTGGCTCATGACAATGGAGTTAAAGTAATGGCATCCTACGGTGGATCCTCCGGCAAGACAATCTATACACAGATTCTGCCCAGCTCCTCCAAGAGATCCCAGTTGGTCGAGAATATGATCGAGCATGCTCTGGACAACGACCTGGACGGTATCGACATTGATATTGAGGCTTCCACCAGCTACACAGACATTTGGAACTACTATTCATCCTTTATATCTGAGCTGAGAGAGCGCTGCGACGAAGAGGGCCTTATCCTGACAACTGCTGTTGCAGAGTGGTACGGTGATGCAATTTCTTCATCAACCCTCAAGAAGTTCGACCTGGTTATGGTTATGGCATATGACAACAGCGGTGCAAACCACTCTACCTATGATGACTCCGTAGATATGTGCCAGTACTTTGTTGGCAGAGGCGTATCCAAGTCCAAGCTGGTTATGGGTGTTCCCTTCTACGGATATATTGCAAACACATCAATGGAAGGCTCAGCAACCTACAAGTCAATCCTTGCAGCAGATCCATCTGCATACAACAAGGACTTGAGTAATGGCATTGCCTACAACGGCATTCCCACTATCCAGAGAAAGTGTCAGTACGTCATGAACAATGACTATGCAGGCATCATGATCTGGGAGCTTGGCCAGGATACAGATATTCAGCAGTATTCTCTTCTTCGTGCAATCAAGCTTGAGTTGTACGGTTCTGAGGGCGCAAGATAGTATTTTTACCCACAATACAGCAATTAATAAACTGTCGCATCGTTATACGGTGCGGCAGTTTTTGTTTGAGAAGGAGGAGTAGACTGTGGTAAAATCTAGAAATAAACGGAGGTAATTATGTTTTATATAGGTTGTCATTTGTCTGCATCCAATGGCTACTTGGCTATGGCCAAAACTGCCGAATCTATAGGAGCGAATACGTTTCAGTTCTTCACCCGTAATCCCAGAGGAGGCCAGGCAAAGGCCATAGATCCCAGAGATACTGAGGCCTTTGGCAAATACGCCAAGGAACTGGCGTTTGGTCCCATATTGGCCCATGCGCCATATACACTCAATCCATGTTCTGCAGATCCCAGAGTACGGGAGTTTGCCAATATGGTATTTACAGATGATTTGCAAAGGTTAGAGTATACCCCAGGTGCCATGTACAATTTCCATCCCGGCAGTCATGTGGGGCAGGGTGTAGATGTAGGTATAGGACTTATTGTGGATCAACTTAACCAGGTTTTGCGCCCGGAGCAGACTACTACTGTGTTGCTCGAGACCATGGCGGGCAAGGGGTCCGAGATTGGCGGCAACTTCCGGGAGCTAAGAGAGATAATCGACGGAGTAGAGTTGCAGGACAAGATGGGAGTATGCCTGGACACATGCCATGTAAATGATGCGGGTTACGATGTAGTTGGAGATCTGGATGGTGTGCTCACTGAGTTTGACAATGTGGTGGGACTCCATAGACTCAAGGCTATCCATATCAATGACTCTATGAATCCCCTGGGAGCTCACAAGGACCGCCACCAGAAGATTGGCCAGGGATACATCGGAACGGAGGCCTTTGCCAGAATTATTAATCACCCGGCACTAAGGGATTTGCCCTTCTATCTGGAAACTCCCAACGAGATCCAAGGGTATGCAGATGAAATTGCCATGCTTAAGGCGCTGCGCAGTTAGGCCAGAGCGGGGAATAGGACGTCGAGAGCGATTGGGGATATATTGTAACAGAAAAAAGACTAGCGACTATAATTAGACTTAAGACGACCAAATGCCCTAAAAGGCCAAAACGGCCGCAAGACATTGAAGATACAGGATTATAGGATGGGGTGCTTTCTCAGTAGGGAGAGCACCTCTTGTTCTGTAGTGGCTTTGAAGGCTGCGTCTCTGAGCTTGGCTGCACCGGGGCGCCCCTTGATATACCAAGCAATATGCTTGCGCATCATCAGCAATCCTCTTTCTCCATATTTGTCAGTTAGCATGGTGAGGTGCCTGCAGGCGGTGTCATATAGCTCGTCCTCAGTGGGGAGATAGTTGTTGTCGTATTGGTAGATGTCAAATGTGCTGGCATAGCCTGAGTTGGCGGCTGCTACATAGTCGGAGAAGATCCGGCTCAGGCCTCTGAATATCCAGGGGTTGCCCTGGGCTCCGCGACCTACCATGACTGCATCGCATCCGGTGTGTTGCATCATGCGCACACCGTCAGAGGGGCGGGTAATGTCTCCGTTGCCTATAACAGGGATGTCCACAGACTCCTTGACCTTGGCAATAATGTCCCAGTCAGCCTTGCCGGAGTAGAACTGTTCTCTGGTACGTCCGTGGACAGTTACAGCAGCAGCGCCTGCCTCTTGAGCCATCTGAGCAAACTCGACGCAGTTGATGTGGTCTGCGTCCCAGCCCTTGCGGAACTTGACTGTGACAGGGGTTCCGGCGGCTGCGTCTATCACGGCCTCGATAATGCGGGAGGCCAGGTCGGGGTTGCTCATGAGGGCGCTGCCTGCGCTGCCCTTGGTTACCTTGGGGGCGGGGCAGCCCATGTTTATGTCGATAATGTCTCCGTTGCCGGCTGCAGCCAGTCTGGCGGCGGTGCGGGCCATAGGCTCCGGTTCTCCGCCAAATATCTGCAGAGCCACAGGATGTTCGTCAGATAGGGTTTCTGTGATCTCGTAACTCTTGGCGCAGTTATAGTCTATGCCCTTGGCGCTTGCCATCTCAGTGTAAATAAGTGCAGCGCCCTGTTCGCGGCACAGCTTGCGGAAGGGCATGTCGGTAATGCCCGCCATAGGAGCTAAAAAGGCCAGACCATCTACTCTGAAACTGCCAATATCTACAAAGTTGTTCATGGATTGGACCTCCTTTGCCTGAAAATCCAGGGGCTGACATCTTCTCCTCGTACCATATAGGCCTGGACGGCAATGCGTGCCATAGGCTCGTCCTTGTAGGAGTCTGAATAGAAGGCCTGGGGCACAGTGTCTCCGTAGACCTCTCTGTAGCGGGAAACCTTGTTGATACCGTGGCAATTGGGGCCGGAAAACCTGCCCGTCCGAGGGTCCACCTTAGATGCAATGAGGTTGCTAATGCCCAGGCGACGGCAAATGGGCTGTAGTAGGAATTCTGGAGAGGCGGATATGACCAAATCATCCTCCTGGTGTGCATCAAGGTACCACCGGTGTATGCTGCAGCGGCCGCTGTCCCAAAAGTCCTCCACGGCCTGCTCTACATTGGGAATATGGCGCAAAAAGCGGAACATGTACTCCTTGAATTGCGTCTTGGAAATGATTCCCATAGCCATGCCAAGAGCAGCTACGCCGGTTCCGGGCATAGTGAGCAACACCTTGGGCTGTAGTCCAACGCAATACTTGATAAAAGCTACAGTGCTGTCTCCATGAGATATGGTGTTGTCAAAGTCGTATACGTTCATATGCACCTCGCCGTAAATGATAATTGATTATGGCCAAAAGGACAAGGGCAATGAGCATTTCGCAGAAAAATAGACAAAGAACCTGACGTAATATAAAATAGGTAGCGGTACTTTGGGGTTTTCCGGGAGACCAATACGTTATCGAGGTAACAGCTATGAAATTATTGGTGGCATCCGACATTCACGGAGCAGCAGAATATATGGAACACTTGTTTAACCGTATCAAGGAAGAGCATCCTGACAGAGTGATTTTGCTGGGAGATCTGTTGTACCACGGCCCCAGAAACAACCTGCCCGACAGCTACAACACCATGTATGTAGCCGCAATGCTCAATAGTATTGAAGTTCCCATTATATGTGTCAGGGGCAACTGCGATGCCGAGGTTGATCAGGTTATGGTCGAATTCCCCATTATGGCCGAATACGCCGTTGTGGATGATGGCAACCGCACAATTTTCGCCACCCACGGGCATAGCATGGACTGGTCCCGCAAGTTGCTCAAGGACCCCAGCCAGATCCTGCTGAGCGGACATATTCATATCCCTGGTATATGGTATGAGGAGAACTGCACCCGGATTAATCCCGGTTCAGTGTCACTGCCTCGCAATAACATTCCCCACAGCTATGCAGTACTGGAGGACAACTTGGTAATCTGGAAGGACGTGACCAACGGTCAGGAGTATGACCGCGTGGACCTGTCAATAGCAAAGGAATGACGAGACCATGACGCAGATAGAAAAGGATTTCCTGGCCATATTACAGGAGGAACTAATCCCGGCCATGGGTTGCACAGAGCCCATTGCTTTGGCCTACGCAGCAGCTGTGGCCCGGCGAGAGCTGGGAGAACTTCCCTGCAGGATAGAGGCCAGGTGTAGCGGCAATATAGTCAAGAACGTTCACAGCGTTTCCATACCCAACTCGGGAGGCATGGTGGGCATCGACGCCGCTATTGTTCTGGGAGCTGTAGGAGGTAACCCGGACCTGCTTATGGAGGTGCTGGAGAGCGTTACGCCCCAAGATATAAACATCACACAGCAGTTGCTCGAGGAGCAAATATGCAAAGTGGACTTTTTGGATTCGGACATCCCCCTTCATTTTGAAATTACAGTTTTTAGCAAAGAGCACAGCGTTACAGTGGAGGTTCGATGCAGCCACACAAACATTGTCCGTATCGATCGGGACGGGGAGAACCTGTTTCTTGCAGATGCAGAGGGGCAGCGAGGAGGTGGCACTGCAGATCGTAGTGGCCTTAGTATTTGCAGCATCAAGGACTTTGCAGACAACGTGGACATTGAGTTGATCAGGCCCCTGTACGACAAACAGATCAGGTGCAACATGGCCATAGCAGAGGAGGGCATGACAGGTAGGTATGGCCTGGGTATTGGCAGGGTACTGCTGTCGGCGTATTCCGAGGGCGTTGTACAGATGATGAAGGCCTACGCCGCTGCTGCGTCTGAGGCTCGAATGGGCGGCTGTGATATGCCGGTTATTATCACATCAGGCAGCGGCAACCAGGGCATTGCATCATCAGTTCCGGTGATTATATACGCCAGAGAGAAGAACATCTCCACGGAAAAATTGTACAGGGCGTTGGCGTTTTCCAGCCTGCTAACAATATTCCAAAAGGAATTTATTGGCAAATTGTCTGCGTTCTGCGGAGCAGTATCTGCCACATGCGCTGCGGGAGCGGCTATCACCTATTTGGAGAACGGATCCCTCAAGGCCATCGAGGATACAATTGACAACACACTGGCGAACTGCCCGGGAGTAATATGCGATGGAGCTAAGGTGTCCTGCGCCGCCAAGATTGCTTCATGCCTGGATGCGGCTATATTGGGCCACTATTTGGCCATGCAGGGAAAGGCCTACGCTGCCAATGAGGGTATATTGATGCAGGAGGCAGGCGATACCATCAGTTGTGTAGGTTACATCGGCAAGGTTGGCATGAGGCAGACAGACCGGGAAATAATCAAACTGATGCTGGGAAGGTAATATGTAACAGAAAAAACGTCATCCCGAATTGGAATGACGTTTTGTTATGGCTAATGACTGTAATTTTGATACAAATTTCGAAGTTTCACATCAAGCGATAAGCGTAATAATCAAAAGTGCCAAAGCGAACGCAATTAACACGGTCACTACAAACGCACCTATTCCGATCAACAGCTTGGCTATTAACGATTTGGCGTTCTTCATAAGAAACAGCGAGGTTATTGAACCAATGCCGCCTAAGGCACCGCCGATTGCACCGCCAACAACTGGGAAAATAGAACAAAGAGCTACACTATTGCCCCAAGTTAACAAAAAGATAAGCGGAAGAACAGCAAAAACAATTTCATACCACTTCGGTTTTGGAGAAACTTCAATAGCAACATTGTTAATAAGTATTTTTATACCCACAAGATGACTTCCAACTATAACAACTTTTTTTCCTTCCACCGTAAACTCATTTTTCGAAACCGGTTGAGCGTCAACTCCGTTTATCGTCAACGTCTTTTTCCCGGTCAAAAAGCTTTCGTTGTAAACGATCTCACCATAAATGGGGTGTTGAACAAACTCTTTCATTGTGTTCTCCTTTTTATGTTGTAAATTGAACAACATTGCCGTATTTGCTAATTTTATTGTACCACAAACAAGAATATTTGCCGATATAAAATAAAAAAACCGCAATCCCTTGTATCAGAATTGCGGTTTATGTTTGGCGGAGAAAGAGGGATTCGAACCCTCGAGACGCTTTTGACGCCTACACGATTTCCAGTCGTGCGCCCTCGACCAGACTAGGCGACTTCTCCACACGACATATGATGCGCAAAAACAGCGCCTAAACAATATAACCTGTCGTTCTCCATTTGTCAACATAAAAAGGAAAAAACCTATTGCGACTTCCGGGCACGATGAACAGCGGGAGTGGTATGTGCAGAGCTGGAACGGGGCGCCTTTTCTCAGATTTGCAAAATCCTTTTGAAAATGTATACAAAAACGAGAGCTAAAAGGACGAAAATCCCCAAAGCTCCTTGATTTTCAAGGCTTTTTGGGCGCTTTTTGTTGACTCCGCAAGGTTGTTGAGGTATTATTTAAGTGGATTTTTCCAAACTATATATCATTCAGCTTTTATTTGGAGGTAAACATGAATAAGAACGATTTAGTGTCTTCTGTAGCAGCCAAGACAGGACTTAGCAAGAAGGCAAGCGAGTCCGCTGTTAACGCTCTTCTGGCAACAGTTGAGGAGACATTGGTTCAGGGAGAGAAGGTTGTTCTCGTTGGTTTCGGAACTTTCGAGGTTAAGGAGAGACCTGCAAGACAGGGCAGAAACCCTAAGACAATGCAGACAATCACCATTCCTGCATCCAAGAACCCTGTATTCAAGGCAGGCAAGGGCCTTAAGGACAAGGTTAACGGCTAATTCAATCTTTGATTAACTAATTCGTTTCGGCACTTCACTTGAGGTGCCGAATTTTTATGGAGACAAGATGCAGTACGAACTAATTGCCACATCCACCTTTGGTATTGAGGGTGTTTTGGCAGAGGAACTGGACAACAATGGATTTAAGCGCATTCGCAACGAAAACGGTCGCGTGGTGTTTGGCGCGGAGGATGACAATCTGACTGAAACCATAGCCAGGGCAAACATGGTGTTGCGAACCGCGGACAGAATACTGGTTCATGTGGCGTCCTTTGAGGCACATACATTTGACCAGCTATTCGATGGAGTAGCTGCAATTCCCTGGGAGTCGTGGATTTGCCAAGACGCCAGGTTCCCCGTAGAGGGCCGCTCTCAGAAGAGCGACCTGTTCAGCATATCGGACTGTCAGGCGATTACTAAAAAGGCCATTGCTACCAGATTGAGTAAGGCCTACCACATTGACTGGTTGCCGGAAAGCGGGCCGTTGGTCAAGGTAGAGGTGGCAGTTACCAAAAATGTTGTAACCTTGACTCTGGACACCAGCGGAGAGGGCCTGCACAAGCGTGGCTATCGTCCCGAGGTGTCACAGGCTCCAATTCGGGAGACCTTGGCCGCTGCAATTATCATGTGCTCCAAGTGGAATCCCAAGAGGCCTTTCATGGACCCTTGTTGCGGATCCGGTACGTTTCCCATCGAGGCGGCCATGATAGCGGCAAACATTGCTCCAGGCATCAATCGCAGTTTCATTGCAGAACAGTGGCCTTGTTTGGATAGTAGCGTATGGCAGCGGGTTCGTCAGGAACTCAAGGATGCAGTGATAGAACCTGAGGATTTGCACATAATAGGAACTGACATAGACGACAGCGTGGTTCGCAGAGCCAGAAACAACGCCGCCAGGGCCGGAGTGGGACAATATATCCACTTCCAGAGGAGCGACCTGAGAGATGCCAAATCTCGTTTTAGTTACGGCACAATGATTTGCAACCCTCCCTACGGAGAGAGAATAGGAGAGCAGAGGGATGCGGAGTTGTTGTACAAACGCCTTGGCAAAGTTTTTGCAGCAGAGTTCGGCACCTGGTCCTGTCACGTTATTACGCCTTGCAGTACTTTCGAGAAACTGTTTGGCAGACAGGCCGACAAGAAGCGAAAGCTTTTCAACGGCCGTATCAGATGCGATTTGTACCAGTTCTTTGCCCCCAAGCTGAGGCGTCCTGCAACTGCAGTGAAACCTGAGAAACCACAGGACGGAAATGATGTCGAAAAAGTGTAGTCACAGGGGAAAAAGTGTGCTACTATACACATTGAAATTTTAGCCATAGGGAGGATATTTGTATGGCAAAGGTTACTAAAGATATGATCGTTGGCGATGTAGTCGCTATGAACCCTAATATGCCCATGGTATTTATTGCAAACGGACTGTTCTGCTATGGATGCCCTTCTGCTTCGGGGGAGACCCTGGAGGATGCCTGCGCAGTTCACGGTATCGATTGCGACAAACTTTTGGCAGATATTAACGCATCTTTGGAGGAGTAATCCTCATCACTTTAGGCATAACGTTACTACAGAGAGCTGGGGCTAGTGCCCTGGCTCTTGCTTTATGTGGAGCGTGGCCCTGTTGAGCAGCAAAGCGAGCGAATATAAAACCACCCGCCATACGGAAGCAGGTTATTGTTCTTCGATTAGTGGGATGAGAAAAAATACCTGAACATCATCGAATTAATGAAATTCGGGGGTGTTTTGTGTGGCGAGGTGAGGGGCAGAAAAATTTACAATTTGTTTGCCCACCAGAGCCTATGCATATTTAAATTTATATGATATAAATATATTGTAAACTAAAGGACACATAGGCGATAGGTGATTAATCTACTTTGCAGAGGTATGGCCTCTACCACCTAGGTCTAATCTGTAACATAATGACCTAATTTGGAGCGTCATACTCTGTTTGAAGAGTATAGGCGCTCTTTGTGTTTTTAAGACCCAGTAAATTACGGAACTAGAATAAGGAAGGCGTTATGAAAAGGAACCCTTTTAAAAATTTACTACGCTGTTTTGTATTCTTACTTGCGGTATACCTTCTGCTTGCGTCTTTTTTTCTATACTATCTCTTTGAAGCTCCAGATTTAAGAGTTAGACTGATTCGAATAAACGAAGAAGATGTTATTGGACTTACGTCTCTTGAGATTGAAGAGAAATATGGTGATTTTAATATATATAACCATATAACAGACGCAAAAATTAGAGGAGAAGATGGCCTGTATAGGAGCAAAAAGAATGGATACGTTGTAAAGAAGGAAACATCTGGAAAGTGGGCGGTATGGTTCGTTATTCATTTTGATGAAAATGGAGTGGCAGTAGAAGCTTATGAGCGTACTAGGCCAGAATAATATGAGCATTTAGAGTTGAAAGGTAAAAATGAACAAGGAAAAATTAAAATCGTTCATAAAGACTGTAGGCATGGTTGTGGTCGCAGTTGCATGTCTAGTCTTAATTGCCAATATTTACGTATTGGTTTATGTAATTTGCAAAACCGTTTTTGCAATAATATGACGAGGCATTGGAGGAGTAATCCTCATCGCTTTAGGCATAACGTTACTACAGAGAGCTGGGGCTAGTGCCCTGGCTCTTTTTTTTGTAAAAATTAGGTTTTAGGTGGTCTCTTAGAAAAATCTTTCAAATTCTGCAAAACAGTGAAACCAAACTAAATAAATTACGGGATATATAGTGAAGGCATAAAAGGGCGCCTATAAAAAAGCAATATTGCACAAGTTTTATAGAATAAGGAGGAACCGATGAAAAAGAAACTGATAATGATCATTTCAATTTTAGTTTTAATTATTGCTGTGGCTACCATATTTTTGATTAAGGGGGATGAGCCTGAACCATATGACTTGTTGACTTCACAGACTCGGTACGTTGAGTCGGATTTGGAATACCACGAGGAGACATCCAAGACAAACGATGGAATAATAATTGAGGTGGCAATCGATAGAATTTCAACATCTCAGCCACTTTATATCGAGGATTTGATTAACAAAAGCTCGTACGTTGTTAAGGGCAAAATCGTTTCTATAGACTATGAGTTTAGAAACAGATATGACTATAAAAAATACAACAGATTAGCTTTTGGAGATGAGAAAAAGGATCTGCTTCAATGGATGATATACACTGTCTACACAGTGGAGGTAGAGGATTCTCTTAGAGGAGATACAAAGAAAACAATTACTGTGACCAGGAGCGGCAATACAGGAGATTTTCAGTTTGACAAGCAGAAAGCAGCAGCAGAGAGGTGTGGCTTTGCAAGGATCCATGGAGGCACGTTTATCCTGCCGGAAAGGTATATTAAGGTAGATGTGGGAGAAGAGTACACGTTCTTGATAAAAGAAAGGCTGGACGATGGCACTTATTTGCTTACATATAAGGGCGTGTTTCCTGAGGACTCAAAAAATGGGATCAATGTGGATTCGTTGTTAAAGGCGGAATGAATCCTATAAAAGTCCAGCACTATGAGGCATTGCGTGCTTTTGTTATAACTTGAACAGATAGGTTTGCGTAAAAGGGGAGACTACTTCATGAAGAAAGTTTTCAAAATAATTGTAATAGCCATTGCAGTACTTGGCATGATATGCGGTTTGCTTTACGCCACAAGAAAAATTTGGCGAGACGAATATGCCTCTTGGCTGAGAAAAACGGAATATAATCATATATCTCAAAGTTTTTTGGATGAGACATATATTCCTCCCGAGGATGTTATTAATGAGACTTTTACTAGAAGTTGGAGGAGCTATAAACTAGCTACTAAAATTATTTCTAAATCTAAATACATATATGAAGGTGTAGTCACCGACATATCATATAAAGTTTTAGAAAATAATGAAATTGTGACCGTATATACCGTATCAGTAAAAGAGAGTTATAAGGGCGAAACTCCGAAAGAAACCTATGTTGTCAGGGGAGGTGTAATTGAAGAAGATATAGATAAATGGAAAAAACTTGCAATAGAAACAGATAATCCTAAGGTGGATATTGGAAGCTACATAAATCTTGAAATTGGAGAGGAATATCTGTTTTGCATAAAATCGAGAGATGATTCAAATTATGATCAAATCCTAAATTCAACACAGTTTGCATTTAAGACAGCTCATTCAGAAGAGTATAGTTCCATGATGATTTGGATGGGTATGTGGGAGTTAAATGTGCTAGTTCAGTGGTCAGATTAGATAAGGTTATAGAGTAGGGCGTTTAGCTCTTTATTCTCATATCCAACAGGCCTGATGACTTAAATTCCTTTAACAAAACTGATAGAATTAAAATATCTGCTATATGCAGAAATACACTCAAAGGAAATGTGATGACGGACGAATTTATTGTAAATCTTTATTGGAATAGGGACGAGGATGCTATCAAAAGGACTGAGGAAAAATACGATGGCTATTTGAACAAGGTGTCCTTTAACATTCTTGCCGACCTGGAGGATTGCAGGGAGTGTGTTAATGATACATATTTAGCTACATGGAATTCTATTCCGCCTCATAGGCCTAACAATCTTCTAACATACTTGGGAAAGATAGTAAGGCAAATTTCCATAGACGTCTTTAGAAAAAAGAATGCACAAAAGAGGTATGCATCTGAGTATGCAAGCTCCTTAGAAGAATTAGGAGAGTTGTTTTCTAGTAATGATAACCTGGAGACAATAGCAGGTGGTAAAGAGTTGATAGATTCGATCAACAGATTCCTGAATGGAGTTTCTAAGGAAAAAAGACGCCTATTTGTGGGTAGATATTTCTATTTTGATAGCATAAAAGAGGTTGCTGGATATTGTGGAGTTAGCGAAACCAAAGCTAAAAGCACCTTATTTAGGGTTCGTCAACAATTAAAGGAATTCTTGAGAGAGGAGGGGTTTGGAGTATGAATGTAGATGTGCTAGTGGATGCAATTGGACAGGTGGATGATGAATTCCTTGGGGATGTAGACGACCTGCGGAAAGAGAAGAGGGCGGTTGTGATTTATAGGCCATGGCTGGTGGCAGCATCCATTGTGTTGATTATGGCAATTGGCATAGTTGCTGGGCTTATAAAAGGTGACTTAGGATTAAATAAAATGGACATAACCTTTGCTGGTGATACAGTAGAGCAAGGGATTTATGTTGATGGAGAGTTGTATAGTTTAGGATATCGCGTGTATTTCGATGCCCTGCAGGAGTACTCTGGAAAAGTAATTGGACGGGTATCATTTGACGGTAGTGTTTATTATGATGCGTTCTTATATGAATATGGAGCGGATGGTAAGCAAATTGATAAAATACTGGTTGCGTACGAAGGTGATTATTATTTATTTGTTTTGAATAAAAGCATACAGGAATAGCGATAGAGCTGGGGCTGGTGGCCCTGGCTCTTTTTTGTATTAAAAAGAATTAAAAATTAAAACCGAGTTAAAATATCTTAAAAGTAATTTTAATTTAATTTAGAATTGTGTTGACAATTGTTGTAATTGGCATAAACTAAAGGTATAGATAGTTTTAATTTAGGAGGGCATATGTCACATACGATTTCATGTAAATGTCCAGCTTGTAATAATAAACTGACGATTACCAGGATGTCCTGCAAGAAGTGCGGCACTTCCCTTGATGGAGAGTTCGAGATTGGCAGGTTTTCCAGGTTGGACAAGGAGCAGATTGCTTTTTTGGAGTGCTTTGTCCGTTGTCGTGGCAGCCTTAAGCTTATGGAGGGAGAGTTGGGCCTTAGCTATCCCACCCTCAAGAACAAATTGGACGAGGCAGCTATGGCCATGGGGCTTGAGGCTGTAAGGCCTGTTGCTAAGGAGGCCCGTGAGGAGCGGACCAAGCTCAGGATGGATATTTTAGATAAGTTGGAGCGAGGAGAGATTACCGCATCCCAGGCCAAGGACATGATGAGAGAATAGGAGGAGCACGGTATGTCAATGGAGAAGAGTAGGATTCTTGACCTGTACAAGAGAGAGATTATTACCCTGGAGGAGGCAGTAGATCTGCTGGATGCCATGGATGAGGAGATGCCAGAGGAGGAGATTCGCCAGGAAGACAAGGTCCGCAGAGATGCAAACAACAGGGCCAGAAACTTCACAGAGAATCTTAAGGCCAGCACCGATAAGATAATCAACGACACCAGAGATTTTCTCCGCAGCGAGAAGGTCAGGAATGCCACAGAGAAGACGGCCAGTACAGTCAAGGAAGTCTGCGGCACCATATTTGCCGCCATTTCAGAGGATATAAACAGCATTTACAATTCCGCAAAAAAGACTATCGACAAGCTGGACATGAGCATTGTTCCTGCAGAGGATGGACAGATCAGCATCGATGGATATGCAGGAGATACCGGCGAGACAGAGCACCTGATACAGCATCAGACTCTGGGGTTAGCTGACAACCATATCAAAATCGACGACAGGACTATCTCCTCAGAGGAGGGCATTACACTTTCTAGGGATGTTGAGCGTATTGTAATTGCCGTTCCGGAGAATGTGTCCCTGGAGCTTACCCGAAGGAGAGCTGGTAGGACCACCTTGGCTATTGCAACCAGTGAGTCCAAGGTGGTTTTGAGCGGAGCAACATCCCTGCATGGAGATGTGGTTATGGCCAACACAGACATGGATTTGTCCGGCGCAACGTCGGTGCACATTGGTGGCATTGCCGGGGATTGCAAAATTACAACCTCGGGGGCATCGGATTTTAAGGCTGGCGACGCACAGTGTGTACATCTTAAGATTGTAAGTAGTGGCGCATGCAGCAATACAGTGGAGGCAGGACAGGTTGAGACGATGGATGTCAAGGTTAGCGGAGCATCGTCTGCAGTAATCAGATGCGTTATCGAGAGAGGAGCAGCAGAGGCTAGCGGAGCGTCGTCTATACACGTATCTAAGGTAAACGGCGAGTTTGTACAGAAGGCCTCGGGGGTCAGCTCCATCAGCTCGGCTGCAAATTAAATTAACAATCTGACAACTTGCTTGGATAGCACCTGGAGGGTGGAGACAACGCCCTGGCAGGTGCTATTTTTGTGGTCGGAAAGCTGGTCAGAGAATATATGTGCCGTAATCCTTGGCAAGTTGTATAACATGGGGAAAGGTGTTATACTTTAATGGACTTTGTAATGTACTATTATTATTTTAGGGGAATATATGAAGAGACTATTTACTTCCGAATCTGTAACAGAAGGACATCCCGACAAGATATGTGATCAGCTGTCAGATGCAGTTCTTGATGCGATTTTGACAGAGGATAAGACGGCCCGTGTTGCCTGCGAGACAATGGCATCTACAGGAACCATCGTTGTGGTGGGAGAGGTTACCACTTCTGCATATGTAGATATACAGTCCATTGTTCGCAAGACAGTAGTTGACATTGGCTATGATCGTGCAAAGTATGGGTTTGATGGTCACACCTGTGGCATTTTGACATCCATTCATGAGCAGTCTCCCGACATTGCAATGGGCGTAGACAAGGCCAAGGAGCAGCGCGATGGAGATGCAGACAGATATTCAGAGACAGGTGCAGGAGACCAGGGCATGATGTTCGGATATGCCTGCAACGAGACTCCCACATATATGCCCATGACAGCATACTACGCTCACCGTCTGTGCATGAAACTGGCTGAGACACGAAAGAACGGCCAGTGTGCATGGATGAGACCTGACGGCAAATCCCAGGTTACAGTGGAGTACGACGAACAGGACAAGCCTGTACGTATCGACACAGTGCTGATTTCTACGCAGCATTCTCCCGACGTTACCCAGGAGTTCATTCGACAGGAGATCATTGACAAGGTTATCAATCAGGTTATTCCCGCAGAGCTCATGGATGCAGACACCAGAATATTGGTCAACCCCACAGGACAGTTTGTCCAGGGCGGTCCCGGCGCAGATTCCGGACTTACAGGACGCAAGATTATCGTAGACACATACGGTGGTTGCGGAAGACACGGCGGCGGTGCATTTTCTGGTAAGGACCCCACCAAGGTGGACCGTTCAGCAGCATATGCAGCCAGACATGCAGCCAAGAATATCGTTGCTGCAGGACTGGCATCCAAGTGCGAGATCCAGCTGGCATATGCCATCGGCGTGGCTAAGCCCGTATCTATCAGAGTGGACACATTTGGCACAGGAGTTAGGTCCGATGAGGATATTGCAGACATGGTGGCACAGCTCTTCGACATGAGACCGGCTGCTATCATCGACAGATTGGACCTTCGCAGGCCTATTTACAAGAAAACTGCCGCCTACGGACACTTTGGCAGAGAGGATGCAGATTTTACATGGGAATACCTGGATATGGTCGATTCTATTAAGCAGTATTTCAACATATAAGATACACAAACAGGGGGACGCAAAATGTACAAGTCAGATATTGAGATTGCTCAGTCAATTGAAATGAAACCTATTGGCGAGATTGCCCAGGTAGCAGGTATCGAGGATCGCTATTTGGAGCAGTATGGCAGATACAAGGCCAAGATTGATCTCAAGCTCCTAAAGGATAGCTCCCGACAGGAGGGCAAGCTGATATTGGTTACTGCTATTACTCCAACTCCCGCGGGAGAGGGCAAGACAACTACCACCATCGGATTGGCAGACGGACTCAAGCAGTTGGGCAAGAACGTAGTTGTTGCTCTGAGAGAGCCTTCTCTAGGGCCTGTGTTCGGAGTTAAGGGTGGAGCCGCTGGAGGCGGATACGCACAGGTAGTTCCCATGGAGGACATCAACCTCCACTTTACAGGTGACTTCCATGCAATTGGAGCCGCAAACAACCTGCTGGCAGCTATGTTGGACAACCACATCTTCCAGGGCAACCAGCTGGGCATCGATCCTGAGCGCATAACATGGCACCGCTGCGTGGATATGAACGACAGACAGCTCAGATTTGTACAGGATGGATTGGGCGGAGGCAAGAACGGCGTTCCCAGATCAGACAGCTACGATATTACAGTTGCATCTGAGATTATGGCAGTGCTCTGTTTGTCCACATCCATCTCCGACCTTAAGGAAAAGCTTTCCAACATTATTGTAGGATATACATATGACAACAAGCCCGTTACCTGCGGACAGCTAAAGGCTGCAGGAGCCATGACAGCACTGCTCAAGGACGCCATCAAGCCCAACCTGGTACAGACTCTGGAGGGTACACCGGCCATTGTTCACGGTGGACCTTTCGCAAATATTGCCCACGGTTGCAACTCCATAATGGCAACCAAGATGGCTATGAAGTTGGGCGACTATGCAGTAACAGAGGCAGGCTTTGGCGCAGATCTGGGAGCGGAGAAGTTCCTGGACATCAAGTGCCGCAAGGCAGGACTCACCCCCTCTGCTGTAGTTGTAGTAGCTACTGTGCGTGCACTTAAGATGCACGGAGGACTTGCCAAGACAGAATTGGGTAACGAGGATTTGGCAGCACTCAAGGCCGGCATTCCCAACCTGCTGCGCCATGTATCTAACATCAAGAACGTATACAAGCTGCCATCGGTTGTGGCAGTTAATAGGTTCCCCACAGACACAGATGCTGAAATCGAGCTGATTATCTCCGAGTGCCGCAAGCTGGGCGTAAACGTGGTTCTCTCCACAGTTTGGGCTGACGGAGGCAAGGGTGGCATAGAGTTGGCAGCTGAGGTGGTCAGACTCTGCGAACAGCCTAACGACTTTACTTTCAGCTATGAGCTGGACTGTTCCATCAAGGACAAGATAAATGCAATTGTGACCAAGGTGTACGGTGGCGACGGAGTAGAGTACACTCCAGAGGCAGAGGAGCAGATTGCCAAGCTTACCGAAATGGGATTTGATAATGTCCCCGTATGTATTGCCAAGACACAGTATAGCTTCTCCGACGACCAGACCAAGCTGGGAGCTCCCACAGGATTTAAGGTAACTGTCCGCAACGTCAGAGTTTCTGCAGGAGCTGGTTTTGTGGTTGTATTGACAGGTACAATTCTCACAATGCCCGGCCTGCCCAAGAGCCCCGCTGCAGAGCGCATCGACGTATCTGAGGATGGAGTTATTTCAGGACTGTTCTAAGGTATCCAGTAGTATTTTCTCTCAATAATATAGTAAAACCTGCCATCTCATATGAGGTGACAGGTTTTGTTTTGTTGTCCTTAACCAATTTCTGAATTAAATCATATTTTATGGTATAACGCCTTGTTGGGATGTACTTATGGTAGAGATACTGCTGTCTATGCTTTTTGCGGTCAGTTTCGTTTTTTCGGTTGTGATGTCTTTTAGAATACTCTTTTGGGAAGATCGCTTTGGGGAAGAGGGTCCCGACAGAATAGTGGATATTGACTGATATTCGTAGATTCAGGAGCGAATTTGCCCTGCGTTCTTGCCGGCCTCAGCAATGCACTTGGTGGTTGAGGCAATCTCCTGAGACAATGTTCTGGTGGCATCTGCAATAGTGTTAAATGCACCCGTAGCAGATAGTTGACTCTCGGAAATACTGCTGACGCCTAAAGCTAATGCAACCTGTGTGGTCCAGAGAGGCACTACGGATTCGCTAATGCTGTTAATCCTGTCCAACAGTGAATAGGCAGAATCTCTGAGAAGGAAAATCTGCACAGCAGTCTGGCGGCAAACCATACGTGAGGTATTCAGGTCGCTCAGCTTGAGTTCCAGGCGGTGAATGTGGTCCTCATAGCCCACGGGGGCGTTATGCAGTGCGGCCAGCTTGATGTTTCCGGCCTCAATAATAACTCCCAACTCCTGATAAATTTCTAAATTAGCCCTGTGAGTGTCCTCTAGCAGGGAAATGCTGCGGATAAGGTTCCGGCGATCCCTTTCCAGCTCTCCGGAGACACGCAACAGCTCTACCTTGAGCAGGTCATAACTGTCCATGAGTCGAGCTTTGGCACGGGGGCGGGCCAGAGACTTTGCGCTTCTAAGCATGGAACCAAATCGGGAAACCTGTTTGGCAACCTTAGTAATCTGCTTAAGTGCAGGGGCCATGTCGCTATCTATGGCGATATCCAGCAATTCCGTAGAGACGCTTGACATACGAGAACGAGTCTCATTGCCCAGAGATAAAATACCCTCCGGAGAAAACACATCCATCTGGTCCGCCATAATCTGGGCGGCGTTCTGCATGTCCGGCGAGAGATTTTCTGTATATATTGAAATGTCGGTAGAATTAAACATATATCCCATCTCATAAGGTAGTTCTGTAAATTTTAGCATAAAACAATTCGTATGTACACGAATGAGAGGTTATGGTAAATTAACAGTATGAGAGATTATATTAAGACAAACTATCACGTACATTCTGACTTTTGCGATGGCCGAGGTGCGCCCGAGGAATACGTCCGCGCAGCCATAGACTGCGGGATTCAATCTATGGGTTTCTCTTCCCACGCTCCAATGGCATCTGATCCAGACAGTTCCTGGCTCATGCACATGGATAGGGTAGAGGACTATAGAAATACAGTATTAGGGCTCAAGGCTAAGTATGCTGATCAGATCCAGATTTACCTGGGTATGGAGTGCGACTACATGGGCGTTCCGCCGGTAAACCACCGACAGGAGTACGGATTGGAGTATACCATTGGCAGCGTTCACTCCTTGCTGGACAAGGAGGAGGGACGCTATTACTCAATAGACGGATCCGTGGCAGCATTTGCTGAGGCTATCAATAATATGGGGCCTAAGAGACTGGTTAAAGCCTTCTATGAGCAGAGCATCGACATGATTGATGCCATCAAGCCGGACATGGCAGGACACATGGACCTGTGCCGCCGCAACAATTTCGACAAAGCCTTCTTCGATTGGGATGAGGCCTGGTACAAGCCGTTGGTTATGCCGTATATTGAGAAGCTGGCAGAATCAGGTACCATTGTTGAGATGAATGTCAGCAAGGTTAGGCCCGGTGTAGAGCAGTACCCCTCTGACGACTTGCTGAAGGAGTGCTTTATCCGCAAAATACCTATGACAGTCAACAGCGATAGCCATGTTCCTACCAGCATTGACTACATGCACGATTTTGGCATACAGAAGATGATTTCCGTGGGTTACAAATCCGCCATGGCCATTATAGATGGCAAGTGGGAAGAAATCGCTTTAGTATAGATTTATAATTGGCATCGATTCCGACACTCCTCGGCGGAATGTCGGAATTTTTGTGTTGAAATAATCCTTGTCGCAGGAGTAGGATGACTGCGGAGGGGTTATGGATGTGTTGATGTACAGACAGGTTCTGGAAGGAGACGGAGCTAAGTATGCACTGCTCTACTATCTGCGGGAGACAGAGGAGGGATACGGCATACGGGTCAGTGCCATATGCTCCGACGGCACCCAGCGCACGGCCATATGGTCCGGAGTGTTTGGAGAGTATATTAGCTGCCTGAGATGTCTGCACCGATTGTTTAGGTGGGGCGTTACCCCTATGGGATTGTTCGACACCCTGGAGGACATGGCTCAATCTGAACCATATTGTTCCAGGTGATAGTTTTTGTTGCACAATGTAGATATTTGAACTATTATTTACTAAGTAATCATTGTTATATAGGGGGATATACCACATGTTTAAAGAGTTCAAGAAGTTTGTCATGAGAGGCAACATGATTGACTTGGCAGTAGGTATGATCATCGGCACTGCATTTACCGGTTTGGTGAATTCTTTGGTCAATGACATTTTTATGCCTGTTCTCAGCCTTGTTACCGGCAAAATCGATTTCAACAACCTGTTCGTTGCATTGGACGGCAATGAGTACGCTACTCTCGAACTGGCCAAGGAGGCAGGAGCTGCTTGCCTGGCTTACGGCAAGTTTGTTTCCGGCATTATCAACTTCATCCTGATGGCATTCGTTGTATTTATGTTCGTTAAGTTCATCAACAAGCTTAAGGATGTCAACAAGAAGGAGGAGGCACCTGCTGCACCCACAACCAAGGTTTGCCCCTTCTGCAAGAGCACTATTGCTATCGATGCTACTCGCTGCCCTTCCTGCACATCCGAACTGGAGGTTGTCACCGAATAAGTTCAGCATATCTTGCTTGACCTACAGAGACTCGATTTTGTCGGGTCTCTTTTTTCGTCCGGCATTGCCAAGACTTTGGGACGGTGGTATGGTGAACATGCAAAGGAGAGAAATATGGCACAGCTAGATAGTAATTTGCTCAAAACAGGTACCGTTTTTCCAGAGTATCCTGGCATCAAGGACACCGACGAAAGGCATGTGGTGAAGTGCAATCAGGACAATATGTATGCACTGGAGCTGGAGGATGTTACTGTGCCCATCACCAGGGCCAGAGAGTACAGGATAAATATGAATCCCTTTGGCCAGAGGACTGTGGTCAAGCAGGAGTTCCTCTATGACACGGAAAAGTGTGAAGCGGTGGGAGAGAAATACAGATTTGTGCCCAATGGAAACGCCAGGGAGATTGACGTGGATAAGTTGGCGGGCTTCAAATGGGAGCCTTTGGCCAAGGGAAACTACGGCAAGAGCCAACTGTTTAAGTTTGCTGTCAGGATAGCGGCTGTGGTGCTGTTTTTGTTCCTGGTTTCCACCGCATTTAATTGGTTTATTCAAGGTGCTTGGGGAGCCAAATTTCTGTACAATCAGACGCTGAAGTCATATCAGGGTATGGAGTACCAGGAGATTCAGCCCACTACGAATATGGCAGAGCAATTGGTATCCAAGATGATGCAGCAGGAGTATTTTGTTCTATATGACTACGCTAATGACGTCACTGTGCAAAAGCGTGGAGATATGTTGCTGTTTGACATGGGAGAACATGGCAGGTTTACATATCACCTGTCTTCGGATGGCGAGGCAGATGTCCCCGACAAGGTCCTGGAGCACATGCCAGAACAGTATTTTGTGCAGGATACATATTTTAAACAGAGGGTTATCCATCAGGATTCTGGGGAGGTATACATACTGCAGGGAGAGGCAGTGTTGCTTTATTATCCTGATGGCGCATTTATATCCAAAGGGGATAGCATAGTTAAGGTCCTGTTTCAGGAGATGGAGCCGATATTCGAATAGGACAAAAGTGTTGCAGATAGCAAAACACCGTCACTCAATGGGGGTGACGGTGTTTTTAATATTCTTGTCGCAATTATACGTTAAACCTAAACAGTGTAACGTCGCCATCTTTCATGACGTATTCCTTGCCCTCGCTGCGGACCAAACCCTTCTCCTTGGCAGCGGCCATGGATCCGGATGCCACCAGGTCGTCAAAGGCCACAATCTCGGCGCGGATGAAACCGCGCTCAAAGTCCGAGTGAATTTTGCCGGCAGCTTGGGGAGCCTTGGTTCCTCTGACAATTGTCCATGCGCGAACCTCCTTGGGTCCTGCAGTCAGGTAGCTGATGAGCCCCAGGAGAGCATAGCTCTTCTTAATCAGCACATCCAGTCCAGTCTCAGTGATGCCCATCTCTTCCATGAACATGGCACATTCCTCCTCATCCAAGGCGATAATATCTGCCTCGAACTTGGCACAAATAACCATAACGTCGGAATTCTCCGCTGCTGACAGTTCCTTGAGCCTCTTAACATAGTCGTTGTCAGGCTGTCCGATCTCGTCCTCGGAAATGTTTGCGGCGTAGAGTACAGGCTTGTCTGTCAGGAACATAATCTGATTGACAATGAATTGTTCTTCGGGAGTGAACTCCATGCTGCGAACGGGCAAACCGCCCTCCAAAACGGCATAGATGCGCTTGCACAGCTCAATCTCGGGCATAGCCTTCTTGTCACCACCCTTGGTAGTCTTCTGCAGGCGGTCAATGCGGCGCTCCAGCATTTCCATATCTGAGAGAATCAGCTCCAGATTGATGGTGCCGACGTCGCGGATGGGGTCAACATTGCCATCTACGTGGGTGATGTTTTCGTCGTCAAAGCAGCGAACAACGTGCAAAATGGCGTCTACCTCGCGGATGTTGCTGAGGAACTTGTTTCCCAGTCCCTCGCCCTTGCTTGCACCCTTAACCAGACCTGCGATGTCCACAAACTCTACAATTGCAGGGGTGAACTTGTCGGGATTGTACATCTGGGCCAGATAGTCCAATCTGGTGTCAGGAACGGTAACAACGCCTACGTTAGGGTCTATGGTGCAAAAGGGGTAATTGGCCGCCTCGGCAGACTCCGCCTTGGTCAAGGCGTTAAACAGCGTACTCTTGCCAACGTTGGGCAGACCTACGATACCTATTTTCATGCTCGTTTATCTCCTAAAAGAATTGTCGGATTTTTTTGGTTTCGGTTCATTATATTACATCGGTGTCGACTTCTCAAACAATTTGTCAAAAAGGTCTCCAAAACCATCGATAATCTTACATTGTTTTGCCTGTCCAAGACTGTTAGATTTTGGAGGAAGGGCGGTGAGATTTATGCTTTTTGGGATGATGGGAGAGAGGGGGTCTGCCACAGTTGAGGCTGTAATAGTCAGCGTGGTGATTTTGGCTTGTAGTTTGTGGGGGTATACGGGGTTGCTTAGCCAGGTAAAAACCTTGCTAAGCGTTGCGGCTAACGGAGATGGTAGGGATGCTGAGTTTACGGAGCCATGTAAGTTCTGCCACGCCCTGTACAAGGCAGATAAATTTGGTGATTTATTTTTGGAAGGCATTGACTTGTTTGTAGACGAACTAAAGGGTAAGAACCAATGAATCTGCTGACACGGAGAGACGGCACTGTGACGTTGTTTGCTACAGTAGTCATATTGCCTGTGGTGATAGTTGCACTGGTTGTGGCAGAGATTGGAGGAGGTGCACTGGAGACTGCCAGGCTCAGGTCCAGCTTGCTCAGGTATGTCATGTCTGTAGCTGCAGGATATGACCAGAATCTATTGTCCGATTATGGGCTATATGGCATAACTCGGGAACAATCCGGTTTTTGGGCTGGGGCAGAGATATCGCCGGACATTACACTGACTCAATCCTTGGCAGACAGCCAGGTGCTGGAGGACGCTATAGTTTCTGCGGGCATGGGCCTATGGGACTACGTGGCCGTAGAAAGGGTGGTCTCAAAGGTGATTACTCTAGGGGAGTATTTTGGCCTGGTAGGGGCAGAAGAAATGCTGGAGGATGCGTCAAAACATGCCGCTGAGATTACGGCCCAGGCAGCAGGAGAGATTATCCTACAGAATCTGCCTCACATAGATCTGGAGGAGATATTCGATGCGATTTGTAACATGGCATCTGCTCTGGGAGATAACTGGGTTGCAGTGGGTGGAGAGTGGCTATGGAATAATGGGGACAAGGGGTTATCTCTAAATTTCTCGGGAATTGTAGCAGAGGCAAAGTGCTGGATACGGGAATTTGTGCACGCAGACCTGGTTGAAAGAGTACGGGAAGGAGTAGGATGTACCTCGTATATCCTTTTCTACATGACGGCATACAATCGAACATTAGATAGGCACAGTGTATTAAGGAGCGCTGAGACAGAGTATTGCATATTTGGGTATAACGTAGGATCTCTCAATATTATGGAGAGCTATCAGCGGATTTTTAAGATGCGACTGGCGATCAATTTGGTGGACTATTTGATAAACACAGATATTCCGGAGATAGATACCAGGATTGTCTGTGCATGTATTTTAGCAGTGGTTGCCACATTGTCGGATGTGGTTTCCCTTATGGCAGGGGAAGCTGTTTCTCTGGCTCCTCATCTTGATATGGTAGATACCGATTATACGGATTATCTTGCTGTAATGCTGCTGACTACAAATGGAACGCTATTACTTGCCAGGATAGGCGATATTATCAATATGAATTTGGCGACTAATAACCAGAGATCAGGCCTGGAGGACTACTTTACATGCATTACGGCAACTATGGATAAAGAAAAATTTACATATGAGTACAAATAATAGAGGCAGTATTACTGTGGAGGCAGCAATTGTGGTGCCAATAGTGTTAATCGTGATAGTGTCTGTGACCTTGTCGGTGTTTGGAATAACTGTTTCAATTGCCCTTACAAACCTAACAGCTGATGTGACTAACACGCTTGCAGCAAGGTCCACGCTCTACAATATGCGGGGGACAAACTCTACAGACAGGAGCATAGTAGAGGCTACAGTAGATGAGTGTCTCGGAGGAACAGTGCTGGAGCGGGACAGGATAGTTGTCAAAAGGGTAGTGCTTCCGTATGCAGGATCAGGAGAGACCATTGAGCTGTCACTGGAATATGACTTGGGGTTAAACGGATTTATGGGAGGACTCCTGAACAATCCCGTATGTTTTGCACTACAGAGGGCCTGGATAGATCAGCGCATATCCGTAGAAGATATATTAGCTAAACTGGGATCACATGCATATCGATGGGCTATGAGTACAGGCTATCCAGGGGTATTATCGGAAAATTCGCCAGACAGGGAGAGTATTGTCTGTGTAACAGATACAGGAAACAAATACCATAGGTCATGGTGTAACTGCCTTAGATATTCCTGCCAGGAGATAACTTTTGGTGAAGCGATTAAGAAGGGATATACCCCATGTGAATTTTGTGTACTTATGACTGCGGAAATTATTGGTTATCCGTTACAAAAATGAGTAGTAGAAAATAAGGAGGATATGTAAATAAAAAATATTTTTTCCTGTAGGCCCTGACTTATGGGGCTAGACACTATATAGACGTCAATCGACTTTTTTTGCCAACATTCATTGGTTGTCAACAAAATTCTTGGTGTTATAATTGGGAAGCACCATTCATGGTGCGTATATAGACACAGATTTTTGGGGGATAGCCTTGAACATTTTACAGGCAATGAGAGAGAGAGTTTTATTGTACGATGGCGCCAAGAGCGCTTTTGTCGTTTCGCTATCTTCTGCCTCTGTAGATGTGCCGGATATCCACAATATCAGCAACCCCAGTGTAGTCAGAGAGGTCTACAGGACCTATTATCAGGCAGGCAGCGATTGTCTGCAGACCCTTACATACAACAGCAACCGAGTCAAACTCCACGAGTGCGGCATGGAGGACAAGCTCCGTGAGATTATCGACAGGAGTATTGGCCTTGCCAGAGAGGTGGTAGGCGACAAGTGCTATGTTATCGGTACTGCGGGCCCCCTTGGCAAGTTGTTGCGTCCCATCGGAGATTTGACAATCGAGAGAACATACGAATTGTTTGCAGAGCAATTGGCTTTGTTTGAGGAGTTCGGTGCAGATGCCATTCACTTGGATGGTTTCAAGAGTATGAAGGAGCTCAAGGTAGCTCTTATGGCAGCTAAGGAAAATACCAAGTTGCCTGTTATCTGCGGTGTCTCTGTAGAAAAGAACGGCAAGACTCTGATGGGCGAGGATATTTGCTCCATGGCGGTTACGATGAAGTCTCTGGGAGCAGATGTTATTTCCCTTAGTGATGGCGACGGAGCAGCATCTATGGTAAGAACCTGTGCAGCAGCAGCACAGAGCGGACAGATGCTTTGCGTAAGGCCCAATGCAGGCACCCCATATATTGTTGGCGACAGATTAGTCTCTCCAGACAGTGATGATGCCATCAGCCAGTTTTGCGAGGAATATATTCACTCGGGAGCCAGATTAATTGGAGGCACATTTGGCACGTCTCCCAGGACTATTGAGATTATCAGGGAGACTCTGGGCAACTTATCTGTACCTGCTTGGACGACCAATGATGACAGGCTGCATCCGTGGCTGACGGGAGGCAATTCCCGGGTGCGCATTGACAGAAGTTTCCATCCTCTGTCGGTACATGAGGTTATTGGACCTGAGCCGGTTATTGATCTGGATGACATGTTCGATGTAATCAGGGAGATTGCCGGACGCAAGTGTGACGTTCTATATTTAGACGTAGATAAGGCTATGGATGAGGAGCTGCCTATCGAGTATGTTCTCGGTGATATGCAGACATATATCAAGAGGCCAATTGTATTCAGGTCTTCCAACGCAGGAATGTTGGAGAAGGCTGTGCGCAGCTACAATGGCAGACCCGGTATAGTTACAGATAGCGATATTTCGGCTGGGATTGCTCGCAAGTACGGCTGTTTGGAGTTTTCTAACTCTCTTTGCTAAATCTCTGATATGACTACCACAGGACGCGATAATTACGTGTCCTTTTATATTTATAGTTAACAGCAAGCAAAATTAGTGATACAATACTTAGAATTGTTTTAGCAATAGATCTCACAAAGGGGTATTTGATATGAATATAAAATTACTGGACGGTAGCATTATCGAGGTAGAGCAGGGTACTGCTGTTATTGATATTGCAGCATCTATCAGCAAGAGCCTGGCCAAGGCCGCCTGTGCAGCCAAGGTCAACGGAGAGGTTGTGGACCTTAGGACTGTCATAAACGATGATTGCGAGCTGGCCATCTTGACCTTCAATGATCCCGAGGGCAGGCATGTATACTGGCACACCTCAGCTCACATTATGGCTCAGGCAGTCAAGAGATTGTTCCCTGGTGTCAAATGCGCCATTGGCCCTGCATTGGAAAATGGATTCTATTACGATTTCGATACACCTCAACCCTTTACTCCCGACGATCTGGCAGCCATTGAAAAGGAAATGGAGAAGATCATCAGAGAGAACATCGCCATCGAGAGATTTACTCTGGAGAGACAGGAGGCTATTGCATATATGCAGAGCCTCAACGAGATATATAAGGTACAGCTCATCGAAGAACTGCCCGAGGATGCAGTTATTTCCTTCTACAGGCAGGGAGACTACACCGATCTGTGCGTAGGTCCTCACCTCATGAGCACAGGTCGCGTCAGGGCATACAAGATTACCCAGGTGGCCGGCGCATACTGGAAGGGAGATCAGGCTAACCAGCAGTTGCAGAGAGTATACGGCATATCCTTCACAGACAAGAAGGACATGGACCAGTACTTTGCACGTCTGGAGGAGGCCAAGAAGAGAGATCACCGTAAGATTGGCAAGGAGCTGGGCCTCTTTATGATTACAGACGAGGGCCCCGGTTTTCCATTCTTCTTGCCCAAGGGCACTGTGCTTAAGAATACCCTTATCGATTATTGGAGAGAGATTCATAAGAGATATGGTTATGTGGAGGTTTCCACTCCCATGATTCTTAACAGACAGTTATGGGAGCGCAGCGGTCATTGGGGCCACTACAAGCAGAACATGTATACCACTGTTATCGACGAGCAGGACTTTGCTATCAAGCCAATGAACTGCCCCGGCGGCATGCTTGTTTACAAGTCTGAGCCCCACTCATACAAGGAGTTGCCTCTGAGAGTGGGAGAACTGGGTCTGGTTCACAGACATGAGCTGTCAGGTGCGCTCAACGGACTTTTCCGCGTGCGCTGTTTCACTCAGGACGACGCCCATATCTTCATGTCATGGGATCAGATGAGAGACGAGATTAAGAGAGTTGTAACCCTCTTTGACGAGGTCTATTCTACATTTGGTTTGCCCTATACCATCGAGCTGTCCACTATGCCCGACGACCACATGGGAGATGAAAAGGATTGGGAGTTCGCACAGGAGACACTTAAGGCGGCCATTACAGACATGGGCAAGACCTATCAGGTTAACGAAGGTGACGGCGCATTCTATGGTCCTAAGCTTGACTTCCACCTGGAGGATTCCATGGGACGTACATGGCAGTGCGGAACCATTCAGCTGGACATGCAACTGCCTGAGAGATTCGAACTGGAATATACAGGAGCAGATGGAGAGAAGCATCGCCCCGTTATGATTCACAGAGTTGTATTTGGATCTATCGAGCGTTTCATTGGCGTTATTACAGAGCACTTTGCAGGCGCATATCCCACATGGCTGGCACCTGTGCAGGTCAAAGTAATCACAATTGCAGAAAAGCACAGAGAGTACGCCCAGAGCGTCATGGATAAGCTGAACGCGGCAGGTATCAGAGCTGAGCTGGACGACCGCAACGAAAAGGTGGGCTACAAGATCCGCGAGGCACAGCTTAGCAAGATTCCCTACATGTTTGTAGTTGGAGACAAGGAGGCTGAGGAAGGTGCTGTGGCCGTTCGCTCCCGCAAAGAGGGCGACAAGGGCGCTATTCTCCTGGATGAGGTTTTGGAAAATATCAAGGGCGAAATTACCTCTCGTAGCCTGTAAAAACAAGGCGAAATTTGTTTAAAAAACAATGAATTTTGGTGCTTGACAGACTTGGTGCATCAGTGTATTATAGTCGCACGGCCCATTGGTCAAGCGGCCTAAGACTCCGCCCTCTCACGGCGGCAACAGCGGTTCGAATCCGCTATGGGTCACCAATATGGACGCCTAGGCAAATAGCCTGGGCGTTTTCTTTTTTCAAGGAACGCACATGACAGACGCACATAACATTCGACTTGTAGTTGCAGACATGGATGGGACTTTTCTGCGTCGGGATAAGTCTATGTCTCCACGCAACAAGGAGGCTGTTCGTCTGCTACACAGTCATGGTATAGGGTTTACTTTTTGTACTGGAAGAATAGCCACGCAGACCTTTGTGTATTGCAAGGAACTGGAGCAACAGACTCCCATACTCACGTCCCAAGGAGCGGTGGTTTGGGATCCTGTAGAAAACAGGCCCATTCATGCCAAATACATGGACACAGATGAGGCTGTCCGGGTGGCAGACTTTTGTCATGAGGGCAATTATGATAACGTGGTGCTTACTCATGGGCCGGTGTATTGTACGCCAGACAGCGGCAGACTCTGGAACTACCGTCGCAACAATGAACTTGCCAGTGCTATTGGAGTACCTCTCATGGACCTGCGGGAGCTGTCGACTGACCATGAGTTTTTCCGGGATTTGCAGATATCAAAAATGCTTATTTATGAGCATGACCAGGTGAAATTCCATAGGGCCCGACAGTTTTTGGACAGTTTGGAGTTTTCTGGTTATACAGTATCGGATCCGGGACTGTTGGACATAACCGTGGCAGGGGAGAATAAGGGAACGGGAGTCCTGCACTTGTCTGAAATTATGGGTGTTTCTCCGGAGGAAATATGTGTGTTTGGCGACTACTACAACGACCTCGACATGTTCAGGGAAGCTGGCCTGTCAGTGGCCATGGGCAACGCTCCTGAAGAGGTCAAGGCTGCGGCAGATATGGTTGCTCCAACCAACGAGGAGGATGGCTTTGCCATAATGGTGGAGAGCTTTTTTGATTGACAGCGTCATAGGGGTGAAATATAATGATGACTGCTTTATTTTCGGGGTGTGGCTCAGGTAGGTAGAGCGCTTGGTTCGGGACCAAGAGGTCGCCCGTTCGAATCGGGTCACTCCGACCAAGATCGACAAGTTTCGGTAGAAGCTTGTCGATTTTTAATGCAGACCAAACTGGTGCACTTTCGCCGGATACTTTTCTTCTAACCCCTAACCTCCTAACCTCTTACCTCTCACTTCTTACCTCTCACTTCTTACTTCTTACTTCTAACTTCTAACTTTCCCCTCCTGCCTCTTCCTCATTTCTCCTTCCTGTTTGCAATAAATTGCCATAGGAGCTATAATCTTAGGTATTATTATGGATGTGTGCGCCATGTTGGTGATTTCGCGATAATCATGGAGGATGTGATGGATACAACACTTGTTGTCTTGGCAGCCGGTCTGGGGAGCAGATTTGGCGGAGACAAACAAATGTCCCAGGTGGGACCTGGAGGCCAGATGCTCATGGAGTATTCGGTCTACGATGCTATCAGAGCAGGTTTCACAAAGGTGGTATTTATCCTTAAGAGGGAGATGATCCCCAGCGTAAAGGAGACAATAGGAGACAAGATTTCTGACCTGATTCAGGTAGAGTATGCCGTTCAGGATTTTACAAAGATGCCCCATTGGTACCGTGTGCCCGAGGAGAGAACCAAGCCGTTCGGTACGGTTCACGCGGTTCTTTGCGCAGCAGAGTACATACAGGAGCCATTTGCTACCATAAATGCAGACGACTACTATGGCCCCAGAGCATTTGAACTTATGCATAGCATGCTAATCAAGTTGTCTGCCTCTACAGAGGGGGCTATGGTACCCTACATTCTCAAGAATACCCTCAACCCGTCAGGTGGAGTTACCCGCGGAATATGCAGGATGGTGGCTGGGGACCTCCAGAGCGTGTGTGAGACCAGAAACATCGTATATGATGTTTCTACTGATACAATTCTGGCTGACGCCTCAGGCAATGCCGCCATTAGCACAGGTCATGAGGATGTTAATAAAGGCAAGCAGATTCTGTCTCCAGAGGAAGTTGTCTCCATGAATTTCTGGGGATTCAGGCAGGACTTTATGCCTATTATGGGTGAATATTTTGATCAGTTCCTGAGGGGGCTTGATACCACCGCCATCAAGGCCGAATGTCTGCTTCCAATTATGGTTAATGATATGTTGTCTCAGAATCTTCTGCGGATACAGGCAATGGCATCTGAGGAAAAGTGGTTCGGCATGACGTATAAGGAGGACAGGGATACCGTGATGTCCAACCTCAGGGGCATGGTGGACAGAGGACTGTATCCGGAGGATTTGTGGGCTCAGAATCAATGGGCTACGATCTAAGGGAACAAAGTGACAGGAGATAGTAATGAAGGTTAAATTGTTTGGACGCAGACTAGTGCTGGTTTTTGTGGATGCTCTCATCCTTCTGTTAAGCACCATGGGAGTTCTGCTTATAGGCTCTATACGCTCTGCAGGAGGGGTAGACGTTACCCGTATATTGGTCAATTGCGCTATACAAGTTGTGGTGGTTTTTGCCTGCAGATTTGCTTTTAGACTGTATTCCATAGTTTGGAGGTACGCCAATCCCCAGGCTTATCTTTTGTTGATTATCAGTGATGTTCTTAGCTGTGCGATTTCTATACTTGTGCTAAGATTTACGCCTTATTATACAGGAGCACTGTCAGCGGTGGCTGTCAATGCAGTGGGAGCATTCCTTGTTTTGGCCTCCCGAATGATATATCAGCAGATATACAGTCACTTGCAGCCCGGCAGCCAGGATATGAGTAAAATTAACATAGCCATTGTTGGCGCAGGAATGGTAGGTTCTCTGCTTGCTCAGGAATTGATATATAACGAAAAATCTCAGTACAAGCCAATGTTCTTTATAGACAAGGATCCTACTAAAGTTGGCAATTATGTTCATGGTATCAAGGTTCTACCGGAGAATGAAGAGACGGCGGAACATATCAATCACCTTCCTATACAGGAGGTGCTGATTGCCCTGCCAAACATTTCGGCGGATGATCTCCAGAGGTTGTTCAAGCGCTATGGAAAGTCTAATTGCAGGGTCAAGGTATATGATTCCTATGGTTCCAAGGGCAATGGACATGCCAAGGCTATTCGAAATATCAACATCGAGGACCTGTTATACAGAGATAATGTAACCCTCTATAACCGCAAGACCATGGATACCTACAGAGACAAGGTGGTGCTGGTAACAGGTGGTGGAGGTTCCATAGGCAGTGAGATATGCAGACAGATTGCTGCTCTGCATCCCAGACAGCTGATTATATTCGATATTTACGAGAACAACGCATACGACATTCAACAGGAGCTGGTAAGGAAATACGGTGCCAATCTAAATCTTGCGGTGGAAATAGGCTCTGTCAGAGACAAAGTTCGTCTGGAGACAATATTCGATGAGTATAGGCCTCAGATAGTTCTCCATGCCGCAGCACACAAACACGTACCACTCATGGAGCATAGTTCCTGCGAGGCGATTAAGAATAACGTGGTTGGCACATATAACACTGCAAACATGGCAGAGAAGTATGGAGCAGACAGATTTGTATTGATTTCTACGGACAAGGCTGTAAACCCCACTAATATTATGGGAGCATCCAAGCGAGTATGTGAGATGATTGTTAACTGTCGCGGGGATAGCAATACCGTATTTTCTGCAGTTCGATTTGGAAACGTGCTTGGTTCCAACGGTTCAGTAGTGCCTCTGTTTATGAAACAGATTGAGGAAGGTGGCCCGATTACCATTACAGACAGGCGAATTGTTCGTTTCTTTATGACTATCAAGGAGGCAACACAGTTAGTCATGGAGGCTGGTTCCATAGCCAATCAGGGCGACTTGTTTGTGCTGGATATGGGCAAGCCAATATGCATTCTGGATTTGGCAGAGGATATGATAAGGCTGGCTGGACTTAAGCCCTACGAGGACATTGACATTATGGAGATTGGTCTGAGACCTGGAGAGAAACTCTACGAGGAGTTGTTGGCCAACGGACAGGACCAGTTCGCCACCTCTAACAACAAGATCTTTATTGAGAAGAAGGAATCCTTTACACGGGCCCAAGTAGACGAATACATAGAGATGCTAATGGAGGCTGTTGCCAATGAGGAACAGGGAGTCGGAACCATCAGCGTCAAGGAAGTTCTCCGAAAGGTAGTTACTACATATAGGGATCCAGAGGAGGTCAACAGAAATACAGATGTATACGAGATGAAGTGTGCAGAGGAGAAGCATCAGGAGATTGGCGCTAGAGAGAAGTCGGTCATTAAGGTGTGAGAATAGTCTGGTGAACAGAATTTATATTAAGAGACTAATATTATTGACATTGGTGATTGCCTGGATGGCAGTCATCTTTGTTTTCTCTGCGCAAACATCCGCCGAGTCTTCTGACTTAAGTACAGGTGTGACCAGGGTGGTATGCAGCATTTTCGTAAGTGGATTTGACAAAATGCCGGATGAGGAGAAAATGAATGTAATCATGGAAGCGGAGGAAGTCATCCGTACCATGGGACATGGCCTGGAGTTCTGTGGACTGGCTGTGCTGCTGGCAGTATTAATTGGTACATATGAGAGAATTGGTATACTCAGTATCAACGGATACAGCAATTGGGCATTG
>JAFVXO010000040.1 GCA_017501105.1 Clostridia bacterium
GGAGTTAAATGTACTTTCGATTTCTGCTCCACTATGATAAAATTTAGGAATCTATAGGAGGGGAATATGAAGTACAATCCTGACAAGAAGACCAAGGAAATTTTGATAGGCGTCTGCCTGGTTGGTGCGGCGCTTATATTGTTCGTGTATATATTGAACAACCTGTCCACAGTTACCGGGGCTATTCGGTTTGTAATTACCGGATTGTCATCGATCATTATAGGACTGGTTTTCGCATATTTCCTGTCTATTCCCTCAAAATGGATAGAGAGAGCTGTTCTGGCCAAAATCATGCCAAAGGCAAAACATTCGACTAAGAGGGCTATCTCTATTGTAGCCACTCTGCTGTTTGCGCTTGCAATCATTGCCGGGTTGTTGTCAATCGTTCTCCCCAGACTGATTAGCAGCTTGGGCATGCTCCTGGGCAACCTGGAATCCTACAGGGACAGCGTAGTGGGCTGGCTGGATAGGCTTTCGGAGCTGACACATCAGGACCTGAGCGGCTCCATAATATCCTCTATTACCGAGAGTTTAGAAGGTTTCATAGCCGAATCTCTGGAGGATTTGTCCGCTCTGCTCCCTGCAGCATGGACATATGCCACGGGTGTTGTTACCGGATTTATCAGAATGGTATTTGGCATTGTCATATCTGTATACATTTTGGCTAGCCGTGAAAAACTGGTAGCTCAGTTTAAAAAACTATGTACCGCAGTTTTTCCAAATAAGTTTATGGAGCGGGCAACATATATTGCTCGAACTATGGACAAGACATTCCATTCTTATCTATATGGACAGTTGATTGATGCTCTGTTGGTGGGTGTGGAATGCTATATTCTGTCGTTGGTGTTCTCTTTGACATATGCCCCTTTGCTTGCAGTTATTGTGGGCGTTACCAACATGATTCCTATACTGGGACCCTATATTGGAGGCATTCCCTGTGCATTTATTGTGCTAGTTGCCGGATCTCCCCTCAAGATGCTGATTTTTATCATAATGATTTTGGTTATCCAGCAGGTGGACGCCAATATTGTTGCTCCCAGAATTATCGGGGACCGTACAGGAGTTGCAGGCATTTGGGTAATAACAGGCGTTATGATTGGAGCCAATTTCTTTGGCATACTGGGCGTATTGCTGGTAATCCCCGTAATTTCTGTTCTTATCAAACTAGTCAGAGAGTTTGCCGACAAGCGACTTGAACAAAAGGGCGAGCCCGTTTCTATTACAGAGTACTATACTGTTCCTCCGGAGCCGCCAATGTCCCGCAAACCCCGCGCATCCCGCAGGGTCAAGAAACAGCAATCCGATGATAATTCCAACTAACCCTGATACATCTCTCATTGCAATGAGTGGCGGAGTGGACTCTGCCGTTGCTGCTCTGCTTACAAGCAAACAGGGCCATACTTGTGCTGGAGCCATTATGGAACTGTGCAACAGGGATATGAGCGCTGATATTCATTCTGCCCGCGAAACTGCGGACAGGCTTGGAATTCCCTTCCACGTTTTTGACATGCGACAGGAGTTCCACAGGCTGGTGGTCCAGTCCTTTGTGGACAGTTATGAGGCAGGAATCACGCCTAATCCATGTATAACCTGCAACAGCACCATTAAGTTTGGACTCTTTGTGGATCGAGCCAGAGAAATGGGCTTTAGTTCAATAGTAACGGGACACTACGCCCGCATCGAGCAGGACGGCCACAGGTTCCTGATCCGCAAGGCCACAGATACATACAAGGATCAGAGCTATTTCCTCTACGTTTTGACACAGTCTCAGCTGTCCATGGCCAGATTCCCGCTGGGGGACATGACTAAAGCAGAGGTTCGCGCAATTGCCGAGGAAAATGGTTTTACCAGTGCAGAACGAAGAGAAAGTCAGGACATCTGTTTTGTCTCAGGAGATGACTACGCATCTGTAATTATTGAGAATACAGGCAGGAACTACGAGCCCGGTGACTTTGTGACCCCCGAGGGGAAGGTGTTGGGTCGTCACAAGGGTATTATCCACTACACTATAGGGCAGCGCCGCGGCTTGGGACTGGCAGTCCCGGAATCTGTGTATGTTCAAGCTCTGGATATAGAGAACAATCGCGTAGTAGTTGGCCCAGAGGAGGGCGTTTTCAGCAGAGAACTCAACGCAACCAGAGTGAACTGGGTGGCCTGCCAATGTCCAACCAACACCATGAGACTAAAGGCACGAGTGAGATACAGGCAACAGGAACAGTGGGCACAGATAGAGGCTACCGGACCTGACACGGCCAAGGTAGTATTTGACGAACCTCAGAGAGCCATAACTCCAGGACAGTCTGTTGTGTTTTACGACGGAGACTACTTGATAGGCGGGGGAGTTATTTTAGGTGAGAGGGAAGAAGTAAGAGGGTATAGGTAAGAGGTAAGAAGTAAGAGGTGAGGACTCGGTGTGCCTGGGTTCCTATTCAAAAAAGAGACGGTAGCTTATTTTGTGTAAACTAAATACAAGTAATACCTTGTGTCCTCTTGGATTGATGTTGAATTGATATTAATCCAGGAGGATATTTTTATGGCAAGGACACAGAAAATTAAACCAAAAACTTGGTTACTTAAAATACGACGGCAAAAACAAGAAGACAGATGATAGTCAAAACGGGCAGAGAAGACAGCAACCTCTCCCCTCTCATATCTCGCCTACTACTTCTTACCTATACCCTTTTACCTCTTACTTTTTACTTCTTCCCTAATTCACAGTTTCTCAAAATCCGATGCTCCATGCTTGCACAGCGGGCAAATCAGATCCGGGGGCAACTCGTCTCCCTCATATATCCAACCACACACCTTGCATACCCAGCCCTTTTTGCCTTGGGTTTCTGGCTTAGGCTTCACATTATCC
>JAFVXO010000041.1 GCA_017501105.1 Clostridia bacterium
AGTATAAATCTCCCACTACTTACAAATACTAACAGCACGAGAAGAAAGTAGAGGAGCTAAGTATGAAAGCTACCGGTATTGTGCGTCGCATAGACGACCTGGGCAGAGTCGTTATCCCCAAGGAAATCAGACGAACTATGAGGATCCGGGAGGGCGACCCCCTGGAGATATTTACCGAGAGGGAGGGCGAGGTAATTTTCCGAAAGTACTCCCCGGTGGGAGACATTTCGGAGGCTGCGGCCCAACTCTGTGATGCCATTTTCAAGACGACAGGCCACATGGCTCTGGTTTTAGATAGAGAGGCAGTCATTGCTGCTGCGGGAATTCCCAAGAAAGACGTCATGGACAAGAGACTTTCTCTGGAACTCAGCGTAATCATGGACAAGCGCAAGCTCTACCGTTACCGTGGCGGAGAGAGTAAGATTCCCATCGGCGAGCAAGTAAATGGATACTATGTGGGTGTGGCAGTGCCCATTATTTCCGGAGGAGACCTGATGGGCTGTGTTGTGCTGGCGTTGGAGGACTCAGCAGAACCCTTGGATGAAGCAGAACAACAGTTGGCACAGACCGTATCCTCCTTCCTGGGCAAGCAACTGGAGGACTAGGGAGTTTCGCATAAAAAGCATATATTAAGAAGGCTCTTGAGGCGCAGGGCAAAGGCGCGGTCAGGAGCCTTTCTTTTTGCAACAGGTGGCCTGGGACAAAAAGGATGATAAAATATTAGTTTATCTTTTCTGTTCAGCTTTGGACGATGCAAAAAAATGAATTCTGTTATATAGTTATACTAATCTGTAGACAAAACGGCAGGAAAAGAGCATGAAGATTATCGATATACTAAACGAAGACAGGTTGTCGCTTTCCTTTGAGGTGTTCCCACCCAAGACCGAGAGCAGCATAGAGAGTGTACGTGAGGCCACCGAGGAGATTGCCAAGCTCAAACCTTCATTCATGAGCGTTACATACGGAGCAGGAGGAGGCACCAGCCGCTACACTCTGGACATTTGCAAGCATATCAAGGACAGCTACGGGGTGCCCACCCTGGAGCATTTGACCTGTGTTTCCTCCACCAGGGACACCGTTCGACAGAGGATTGCAGAAATTAAGGCCGCCGGCATTAAGAACGTAATGGCCCTTCGGGGCGATATCCCCAGTGAACTCAGGGACCAGGATCGCAGTGGTTGGGACTATCGCCACGCCATCGACTTGGTGCTGGAGCTCAAGGAGGCAGATCCGGATTTCTGTATCGGAGGCGCATGTTATCCGGAAATCCACCCCGAAAGCGCAGATCAGAGAGAGGACATTAAGTATCTCAAGGAGAAGGTGGACGCCGGGTGCTCCTTCCTTACCACACAGATGTTTTTTGACAACAACTTACTATACAATTTCCTGTACAAAATCCGAGAGGCAGGCATTACTGTGCCCATTGTTCCGGGCATTATGCCTATCACCAACGCAAATCAGGTAACCAGGGCAATTGAACTGTCGGGATCCTTCGTGCCTCAGCGATTCAAGAGCTTGGTGGACAAGTTTGGCAGCAACCCCGCGGCCATGAAGCAGGCGGGCATTGCATATGCCACAGACCAGATTATCGACCTGTACGCCAACGGCATAACCAACGTCCACGTCTATTCAATGAATAAGCCTGACGTGGCAGAGAAGATACAGAGCAACCTGTCCCACATCATAGGAAAATGAGAGAGATATCCCTGAGCAAGATCTATAGCCCGCCACAGCTCCACCCAGGAGAGGTCCTGCGCTATGCGGGCTGCAGAGAGGCTAACAGCGATACAGAAGCTCTGTTGGAAGAATGTCTGCAGGAGGTTATGGACAAGCTGACATACAGGGTTTGTTATTGCCAGTCAGAAGTATTGGTGGATGGAGATAAGTGCCAATTGGGGCCGATGGTCACGTCCTCCCGAAATCTGGCCGAACTCCTCAGGGGATGCAATCAGGCCGTAATATTTGCAGCAACTGTGGGCGTAGAGATAGACCGGCTGATATCCAGATATAGTAGAGTGTCCCCAGCGAAGGCGTTAATGTTTCAGGCCATCGGGGCGGAGCGAATAGAGTCGCTATGTGACGTGTTTTGTAGAGATGTGTCGAACCAGTTGGAAGAGAACCTTGTTTTGACGCCTCGGTTTAGTCCGGGATATGGGGACCTGTCCTTGGATTTGCAGCGGGAGATATTCTCTCTACTCCAATGCCACAGGACAATCGGCCTAACCCTCAACGACAGCCTGCTGATGTCTCCTACAAAATCCGTTACGGCCATAGTGGGGATCAGATCAGCGAACTAAAACCAGCATATACAGAGGAGCATATGAATTTCAGAGAATTTATAAAATCACATATTGTGTTTCTGGACGGAGGCATGGGAACTCTGCTTCAGGAGAGAGGCCTGCAGCCGGGAGAGCATCCTGAGAGGTGGAATTTAACCCATCCCGACCACATTGTAGAAATACATAAGGCCTACTACGATGCGGGATCCAACGTAGTCTGCACAAACACCTTTGGGGCCAATTCCCTGAAGTTTGATCAGGCAGAGCTGGAGGCTATCGTCCGTCAGGCAGTAGCCAATGCGAGACAAGCAGCCAGGGAGAGCACAGGAGCCCGGCCCAAGTTTGTAGCTCTGGACATAGGTCCTACAGGCAAGCTGTTGAAACCACTGGGAGATCTGGATTTTGAGGAGGCCGTGGAGGTGTTTGCCAACACCGTGCGACTGGGTGTCAAATACGGCGTAGACCTGGTGTTGGTGGAGACAATGAACGACAGCTACGAGACCAAGGCTGCCCTGTTGGCCGTTAAGGAGAACAGCCAACTTCCAGTGCTGGTGTCCAACGCATACGGCGAGGACGGTAAGCTGATGACAGGAGCAACCCCTGCTGCAATGGTGGCAATGTTGGAGGGCATGGGAGCTGACGCAATTGGAGCAAACTGTTCTCTCGGTCCGGCAAAACTGGCAGGAGTGGCCAGGGAGTTGCTGGCATGTGCATCTGTTCCTGTAATGCTCAAGCCCAACGCCGGCCTGCCAAAGGTAATAGACGGCAAGGCTGTCTACGATGTGCTGCCAGACCAGTTTGCCCAGGAGCTGACGGCTCTGGTTAATGAGGGCCTCAGGGTGGTAGGAGGCTGCTGTGGCACGACGCCTCAGTACATTCAAGCCCTTCACGCAGCGGTGACTCCTATAAAACCGCAACCGATTCGTCCCAAGGACATAACGGTGGTTTCCTCATACACCCATGCGGTGGTATTTGACCGTGAGCCCATTTTGGTGGGAGAACGCATTAACCCTACCGGTAAAAAGCGATTCAAGCAGGCCCTGTTGGAAAACGACATAGACTACATCCTATCGGAGGGCATCAGCCAGCAGGAGAAAGGGGTGCACGTCCTTGACGTAAACGTGGGACTGCCCGATATAGACGAGGTGGACATGCTCCGGAGAGTAGTCTGCGAGCTGCAGGCGGTTACGGATCTGCCACTGCAGATCGACACGGCAAACCCCTCGGCCATGGAGGCCGCCTTGCGTAGGTATAATGGCAAGGCCATGATTAACTCGGTTAACGGAAAGAGAGAAACCATGGAGGCTATATTCCCCTTGGTTAAAAAGTACGGAGGACTGGTGGTTGCTCTGACTCTGGACGAGACGGGAATACCGGACACCATAGAGGGCAGAACTGC
>JAFVXO010000042.1 GCA_017501105.1 Clostridia bacterium
ACCTGCCATGCCTGTCAATCACTCTTTTTATTTTACCTTATAAATCACTACGCCTGCCTCGTTATATATTCGCTGGCAGTTCTCGTTGAACCAATCGTAGTCGATGTCGTAATTGCTGCGCTCGTATGGACCGATATAGATGTAGTCGATGTCCAGACTCTCAAATTCCCGGGCGAAGGTCTCTCCATCCTCAAACATTGCCTCTACCTTAGCCTGTCGTTCCTGGTAGTCTACTCCGTGGAAATAGAGGAATGTGCCTGCACCTACCGTAATCCTGCGTCCGGTTAGCACCGCCACCGCATTGTTGTGGTTGGGATATGCCATAAACACTGCGTCGGTCTCGGTGTTCTCCGAGATGTATTCGGCAGCAGCAACCTCCTCTGCTCCCAACAACTGGTAGTCAGAAACCCACTCTCTGGCAATGGTCAGCACTCCTGACAGCACAGATGCAATCAACACCACTGCTGCGATGACTCTGCGCCCCTGTATGTCCTTGAGCTTGTGGTACAGGTCGCACATATACTCCGCAACTATAGCGCAGGTAATCATATACCACACGTAGAGCAGCTTATTGTTGTCGTAGAAGTTGGGTTGGAAAACTGCCACGGATGACACCACGAATATAATAATGGAGCCCATGGCCATGGCCCTCCTGACCACCTTGTCCTTGCCATCCAGGTTTAACAGAGCCGGCAGGGTAAGCAGGAATACCACACCTGCGTTCTTGATCCAGAACCAGAGCCAATTGTCGTCTGCGTTGGCCCAATCCAGATGCCACTGCAGGAAGCCCTCATTGCCTGCGCTCCTGAATGTCCAGGTTATCAGCTGGGGCAATGCCAGCAATAGGGTAATGGCTCCGAAAATGCAGAATCCTATAAACCACTTGCGTCCCCTGCCATTGGAAATGGCAGCAGCCAGACAGGTAAAGAACACGCCGGCCGAGACCATGCCCAGTGCAAAGAAGGAGTGGGTGTGAACCATAGGCATCAGGCCACCAATCACGCCTAGCAGCACAAAATATCTGTAGTCGAACTTGCCGCTATCCTCATCATGGGCGGTGATTCTCTGGGAAACCTCAATTATCATCCACAGGGCTACCATCAGCACGCACCATCCGGCCATGGTTGTACGCTGGGGGATAATCATGTCGCAGATTACATTTACCCATTTCACATTTCCCACAGCTGTGTAATTGGTGGGAGTCTCATAAAATGCAGTGAATATTCTGTCAAAATTCTCGGGGTTGCTGCGGATCTTGTCCAGGAAATACGCAAAGCCAAATCCACCATTCAAGAAAAACAAGGTGGTTGCCAGCACTGCTGGAGAACCTTTGCGGGTAAGTTTTGTCGCAAATGCGTAAAATCCCAGGGCAATGCAGAAGATCATAACTACACTGGGCAGGATAACGGCCATCCTCAGGGACAGGCCTCCAAACCTAAGTGTGGCGGATACTGCGTTAACCAGAAAGGGGTAATTGATAATCTGTCCCGGCAGGATGTTGTACTCAGGAGGGAACTGGCCCTGTACAAACAGATTCTCCACCATACCCAGATGCATATTCAAATCGCCATAGGTGGACTGTCCGACATGAAGAGACCCGTCTGCAGCTACTCTAATAACATGGGTGTGCAGCAGGTATGTACACAGGGCGGTAACTGCCAATGCCATAACCAGCCCCACTATCTCCCATTTGTCCATCAGAGGCTTGGGGGAAGTTTCGGCGCTATCGGACAGTGGATCCTGCCTCTTCTGCTTGAAAATATCCCAGGCAAGACATGCACCGCCTGCCAATACTGCTACTCCAATGGCCAACCACTGCTCCGTCAGAGTAAATCTGCCTGTAATCAAAGCAAAACCGGCCGGTAGCCACATAAGTTCCAGGCAACCGAACACCAGACCTATCCAGATTCTGTTGATCAGCCGCTGGTTGTTGTCTAGTACAGTGTTTGCAATTGCCAGACCAGACAGCAAAAACAGCAGTAAAAAAACCATATGTCCTCCCGGTTCCTCAGTTAGAAGCGCTGCTAGCCTTGTGGGTAGTGCACTGTTTCTCGGGAACCATATATTTGTAGTCGTTGGGTTTGGAATCTCCTGCCTTGACCGAATCTCTCACAATGTAGACCTTGAACTTCTTGGAGGGACAGGCATCAGTTGCCAACTGTCCCGATACAGAACACACGGCACACTCAACGTGAGTATCACACAGTTCGGTAGGTTCAGTACCCTTAATGTAATATTCTGTAGTAAATATGGACTTGCCTCGGGAATCCTGTTTGCACAGGTCAGACACAAGCTTGCCGGAGCATTTGCATATCTCAACTGCTACCACCTCGTCGGTAGCCTGGTCGAAGCTCTTTACAGCCAGATCCTTGTGAATTGCATTCATTACCTTGCTCCACACCAACTTTGCCATACTGTACTCGCTGCTGGGGATTGTGGTGTTCTGGGTATAGCCATACCACACAGAGCCCACATAGTAGGGGGTGTAGCACAGGAACCACTTGTCCTTCCATCCGCTGGAGGTACCTGTCTTGCCTGCAGTGGGAATCTTGTCTCCACTGGCATTGTATACGTGTCCGTAGTCAGATGCCGTACCGTTGGCGCTGCTGACATCTGACATAATATCCGTCATGATATATGCGGTCTCCTCGGAGAACACAACATTTCTCTCCTGTTCCGATTTGGCAACTACAGGCTTGCCCTCGCTGTCCAGAATCATGGTGTAGAACGTGGGCTCTATCCAGACTCCGTCGTTGAGGAACGTGGCGTAGGCTCCTGCCATCTGCAGAGGGTTGGTGCCCACATTAAGTCCGCCCAAGGCAAAGGAAACATACACCTCGTCGTCCCTGTTAAGTCCCATCTTGTCAATATATGGATACACTGTATAAGGGCTGAGCATATATGACTTGGCCGCTACAACGTTTATGGAGTACATTACTGCATCATGAATAGTTGTGAGTCCGTGGTAGTCACCTGAGTCGTAGTTGCTGGGATAAATGGAATCCGGGTCGGCATTATTCAAGTAGGATGGCGCGTCGTCAATAACGGTGCCGGCGGTTATTATGCCTGCATCCAACAGTGGAGCGTAAACTCCAATAGGCTTCCAGGTAGAACCGGGCTGTCTGTAAATGCTGGTGGCCAGGTTAAGGCCCATGTTTTCGTCCTTGTCTCCATATCCGCTGTACACACCCTTGACATATCCGGTGTAGGGGTCCAAAACAACCATAGAGGCCTGGCCCATCAGATCCCTGTTAACGATTCCATCGTTCATGGGGAAAACGGTGGGGTCGGTGAACACATCGGTCATAATATTCTGAATCTCTGTGCTCTGAGTAGAGTAGATGTGCATGCCGCCGTTATATACCGCAAGGGATGCCCTTGAATAACTCCAGCCCTTGAGCTCCATCAGGTCGTAGATTGCCTCATAAATAACAGCGTCTACAAACCAGCTCTGAACTTCGTCGACGTTCTCCTCCTCCACGTCCTCCAGCAGGATATACTGCAGCTCCTCTGCCATAGCCTCGTCATACTGGGCCTTGGATATCAAGCCCTGACGAAGCATCTCTGCCAGAACGATCTCCTGGCGTTCCTTGTTGTATCCTCTTGTAATAGGTCCTACCGGGGCAAATCTGCCGGGAGAATTGGTTATACCAGCCAGGGCAGCACACTCTGCCAGAGACAGTTCTCCCACGCTCTTGCCGAAGTAGTATCGAGATGCAGCCTCTACTCCGTATATGTTGGATCCCATGTATATAACATTCATGTAAGATGTGATGATCTGGGCCTTGGTCATTTGTTTCTCCAGGGCAATAGCCATGTACTGCTCCTGAATCTTGCGCTGTATTGAGTTCTCCCAATTGCCGGAAATGTTCTTGATAAGCTGCTGGGTGATAGTAGATCCACCAAAGGACGAGTTGCCCATGGTTACGATATAGCTTAGTCCTGCAGCTACAGTTCTCTTAATGTCTACTCCACTGTGGGTCCAGAAACGCTGGTCCTCGATGGCGATAAAAGCATTGACCAAGTCCTCAGGCACATCCTCATAGTCCACCACCAGTCGGTTGGCGGATCCATTCATGGTATGAATAACCTGTCCATGGTCGTCGTAGATATATGAAACCTGACTCTCGATAATAAAATCGTCAGAGGTAAGCTCCGTGGCGTTGTTCACATATGCTGCAACGGCGCCCAAAATCAATCCTCCACCGATAACTCCGCACAGCATCACCACCAATACCAGGGCCTTGAATGTAACCCACAGCACATGAATCGCTCCCTTAAATGGCAAACTGGCAACGTGTATTATCTTGTCTACAGATTCTTTGTTCATTAAATAAAACCTCTGATAAGGATATTACGACAGCGTAATTATATAACAGCCCCCGACTTTAGTGAAGAGAAATATGTGCCCGCCACCTCTGCCTCCCCAAACTTTCACAGCCTGTTTACCGGATTATGAGCATTTGCTCCGGATAATAATCATATAGTCAATGTGTTAGCATTTAGTTTAAATGGAGATTGTATATTTGTATTCCCAGAGGGCTTCTTGACCTCAATTACTCAGGAATATACAATCTATATACTACTTCAGAGGTGTTTGACATGAGAGAAAAACTAGCTCGCTTTATGGCCGGCAGATACGGCGGCAACGATTTGCTTAACAAGACACTGATGATTACCATCTTTGTCCTGATTATCCTGCAGATCATCCTTCCATTTGGAGCCATACTTGACTTAGTCCTGTCCCTGTTGGTCTGGGGCATGCTCATTTTGTACACATTCCGTATTTTCTCCCGCAACACTTCCAAGAGAGTAGCCGAAAACTACGCATATTGGACCTGGGCACAGAAGGTCAAGCGTTCCTTTACCGGACGCAGGGAGATGTTCAAACAGCGCAAGGATTATCGTTTCTTCCGCTGCCCCGGTTGCAAGAACATGCTCCGTATTCCCAGAGGAAAGGGCAAGGTCAAGGTTCACTGCCGTCAGTGCGGTCACTCCTTTGACGCAAAAACTTAAGGATATGTTTGGATACGTTGTTGTAAATGAGTCCGAGTTGAAAATCAAGGACTACAATACCTATCGCAGTTATTATTGCGGCATCTGCTCCTCACTGGGCAAGCGCTACGGCCTGTCCGGCAGGATTACTTTGAGCTACGACATGGTCTTTGTAGCCATGCTGCTCACAGACCTGTACGACGAGGAAACCCCTCCTGTGGACAAGCGCTGCCTGCTGCACCCCATCAAGTCCCCCCAGAGATCTCTCAACAAATACGTGGACTACGCCGCAGACATGACTGTTCTGTTGGCCTATTACCAGTGCAAGGATCACTGGCAGGACGAGCACAGCCTCCTCTACAAGATGGAGGGTGGCCTGTTGGCACGCAAAGCCGCTGCAGTAGCAGAGAAATGGCCTCGACAAGGTCAGGCTGTCCGCGACTATATCGCCAACCTGAGCAAGGTGGAGTCCGAGGGCAACCATGACCCGGAGTCTGTAGCCGCCCTTACCGGCAACATGATGGCAGAGCTAATGGTGTATCGGGAGGACGAATGGGCCCCCACCCTGCGCGCCATGGGCAATTACCTGGGCAAGTACGTATACCTCATGGACGCCTACGACGATATTGACAAGGACTTGCGCAAGGGTAACTACAACCCATTTGCCCAGGACTATAATCCGGAAACATTCCGGGATATGGCAACGGCAATACTCACTGCAGATCTGGCAGAATGCGCAGCCGCCTTTGAACGCCTGCCTCTGGTAGAGTATTCCGACATATTGCGAAACATCCTCTACTCAGGAGTATGGATTCGCTATGATCAGATTAATGCCCGTCGAGAACATGAGGCCGCCAAGGGCAAAAACAAGGAGGTGCGCTGATGAACGATCCCTACAAGATTTTGGGCGTGTCGCCCAATGCCTCGGACGATGAGGTGAAGAAGGCCTACAAAACCCTGGCCAAGAAGTACCACCCTGACATGAACATCGGTGCCTCAAACATAGAGGAAATACAGGCCAAATTTGTCGAAATACAGCAGGCCTACAACCTGATTATGGACATCAGGCAGGGCAAGGCATCCTATAATCCCAATGGTTCTCAGGGCAGCAACCCCTATGGCAACTACGGCGGTTATAGCAGTTCCGGCGGATACAGCAACAGCTCCGGTGGATACACATATACCTATTACGGCCCATTTGGCTTCTACGGCAGCAGTGGTTTTAACAACTACAACCTTCACGCCGAGCACAGCAGCTCCGACGATCCGTATATGGGGGAAGCTGTGGACTATATTAACCAACGCAGATTCCAGGATGCCCTGTACAGCCTGTCCCGCAGCACTAACCGCTCCGCCAGGTGGCACTATTTGTGCGCTCTGGCCTACACCGGCATGGGCAATATGTCCAAGGCCCGAGAAATGGCCAAGGCCGCAGTAGATGCAGAGCCATCAAATTCTACTTATGCAGACTTTTCCGAATCTCTATACAGGAGCGGTACCAGATATACCTCTACAGGCAGCACATATTCTCGCCCGGGAATATTAAATAATTTCTGTGTGCGACTTATCATCTTTAATGCCCTACTTAACCTGATCGGCTGTCTTTGTAACGGCTGTTGCGGTTGCAATGGTATCTACCGCAGAATATAATAACTGCAAAGCTATTATAACGATTGGAAACCGCGGTTTATGGCCAAATCCATAGTTGAATTGATTGGAAACACACCTTTGGTGCGTCTTAGCAACATTGAGACCAAGTATGGCCTCAATTTTAAGCTGTTTGCCAAGTTGGAGATGTGCAATCCCACGGGCAGCGCCAAGGACCGAGTTGCCCGTCAGATTGTATTGGACGCCATAGAGAGGGGCCGACTGTTGCCCGGCGGTACCATCGTAGAGCCCACCTCGGGCAACACCGGCATAGGCCTCGCCGCCGTTGCTGCGGCCTGGGGCTATCGGGCACGGATATTTATGCCCGACACAATGTCTGCCGAGCGCCGCAATCTGTTGACTGCATACGGCGCAGAGCTGGAACTGACCCCCGGCTCAGAGGGCATGGCCGGAGCAGTAGCACGGGCGCAGCAATACGTAGCCGACAACGACGGCTGCGTGTTGGCAGGACAGTTCAGCAACCCTGCCAACGTGGCGGCGCACATGCTGACCACCGGGCCGGAGATATATGAGCAGACCGGTGGCAGCGTGGATGCCTGCGTAGCTGGCATCGGCACAGGCGGCACCATCAGTGGCGTGGGCCGCTATCTCAAGAGCCGCAGGCACGATGTGCGGATTGTAGGTGTTGAGCCTGCAGCCTCTCCCCTGTTGACAGAGGGATGGGCAGCAGCACATGGCATACAGGGTATTGGGGCCAATTTTGTTCCAGATATTTTGGATAGGACGGTTATAGATCACATAACCACAGCCACAGACCAGGAGTCTATGGAGTTGGCACGGGAGCTATGCAGATGTGAGGGAATATTCGCAGGTATTTCTTCAGGTGCGGCACTTTCTGCAGCACTTGCCCTGGCTGAAGACCCAGCACTTCGGAATGGTACAGTGGTAGTTATTTTGCCGGACTCCGGCGACCGATATCTGTCGTGTTGCCTTTGGGCATAGGGCAGGACAGATTAACACTTACGCTACGGACCACATACCATAAGATAACACCTCTGGGAGACCACAATGTTCGACAGATTAAAGAGAGAAATTGCATTTATACGAGCCAACGACCCTGCCGCAGGCAGTATCCCCGAGATACTCATGCTGTATCCCGGTTATAAGGCTGTGAGGCGGCATCGGATTTCACACTGGCTGTTTAAGCACAAACATACATTTCTGGCGCGCTACCTGTCCGAGCGGACCAAGCGCATCACCGGCGTGGAGATTCACCCGGGTGCTCAGATTGGCGACTGTCTGTTTATCGATCATGGCATGGGGGTAGTTATCGGCGAAACCACCATTATCGGCAACAACTGCGTCATTTACCAGGGGGCGACGCTGGGTGGCACAGGCAAGGAAAAGGGCAAGCGCCATCCCACATTGGGGGATAATATTATGGTGGGCGCTGGGGCAAAGATATTGGGCTCCGTAACCATTGGCAATGGTGCCAAGATTGCTGCAGGAGCTGTAGTTGTCAGAGACGTTCCTCCGGGATCTACCGCCATCGGCATCCCCGCCACCATCCGTATGCCTGCCAACGTACATTACTAAGGCCGACCATTCTCAACATCGACACAAAAGACAATCCGTTCCCTCGCGATATGAAGGAACGGATTTTGTTTGCAATAGTTTATGTAATATGTGTCAGGAGAGCTATTACTTCTTGATATGCTCCTGGTAGAACTTCTCTGCCTGAGCCAGGTACTCGTCAGCGGTGCCGTCGTTGTAGATAACGTAGTCGGCCATTGCCTCTGTCTGAGATGTGTGGAACTGCTCCTCCTCACCTCTGTCCTGTGCCAGGAACTGCTCATATGTCTGAGGATCGCGTGCAGATGCGCGGACCTGCATTCTCCTATATCTCTCCTCGTCAGAGGAAATCTTAACGTCGATAAGTACGAAGTCGTCTCCAAAGGCCTCCTTGAAGGCTACTACGTCAGAATAGGGACGAATACCGGAAACCAGAACGGTCTCCATATCGGACTCCTGAATCTTCTTAATCAGCTGCTTGGGGAAGAAATCCTGACCATATGCAGACATGTACTTTGCAGATGTTGCGTGCAGGTTGTCTCTGGTGAGCTCCAGGCCATCCTTAGTAGCCAGCTCTCTGACGATGTCTCCTACTGAGAACATGGGCAAGTCGTGCTGCTTAGCTATGTACTCCAAAAAATAGTCTTTGCCGGTGGCGTTCTTGCCTACTGCTGCAATAATCATGGTTAATCCTCCTGTCGGTAAAACAAATCCAATTAGGGCAAATTCTATTCCATTTTGCCTTGCAGGTCAAGGTG
>JAFVXO010000043.1 GCA_017501105.1 Clostridia bacterium
CAAAATGTATGTTAGTTGTTTTAATAGGTGGCACATTAAAGGTGGCCAAGGATAGCCGTAAGTATTTTCAAGACAATGGATTCCAAGTAATCCAGAAGTACAACTATTGGCCCAAGGATACCATAACCGAGCATTATGATAAGTTTGAAACATGCACAGAAGAGGAGATCAACCTGTGCGAGTTCCAGTACCCTGTTCACAACGGAATAACGGGATTCAGAAAGGAACAGATTATTGATGCTGCCAGAGGTAGATCCAATGCCCTTATGACAGGTTCCCCAGACAATCTCGACTTTTTTAGGCAGTTAAAGGCAGCTTTTAACAAGAATATTAGGTTGATTTACCTGTACATCGACAAGACAAGTCTTGAAAATATGACTCGCAAATTTATTGAGAGTGAGGAGGATATCCAGCGCAGACTCAAGAAGGGTGGCGAGCTACGCAAAATGTATATTAGTGAAAAGGCACTGTTTGACAGGATTGTTGTGTATGAAGAGGACGGCGAGCTGGGGATGGAGGCCCTGCACGTACAATACGACAGTATAATAGAAGAGGCCAGAAGAAATAACGACATTGTGGAGCTACCATATACGGGCTCGGATGGTTACATATTTGTAAGTTATTCCCATGCAGATGAGGGTGTAGTAATTTCTATTCTTTCTGAATTGCAAAAAGAAGGTTATAGAATTTGGTATGACGAGGGAATTTATGGTGGTGCCAACTGGAGAGTTATGCTTGGAGAGAGGCTTGAGGGATGCACGGACTTTTTGCTTTTCTCATCAAAAAACTCTACTCAATCTAAAAATGTACGGGCAGAGGTTGGTATGGCTTTGGATCTGCCAGAACCTCACCCCATAGTTATACGATTGGACGATGCTACATTCCCTTCTGGATATGAGATGTATTTAAAGGAGTATCAGAACGTTTTTGCAGATAAGGACAATGTGATGGACAAGCTAAAAAAGGCATTGTCATCGGAGACAAAGCAATAGGGATATAACAAACATAGTAGGCAGGATGCCCATTTGGTGATACCTGCCTATTTTTTTGCAGAATTTCCCTTGGTCATTTTGCCGTAGATCACATACCCGATGAGGCTGACAATTGCGATCCCTGCAAAGATGTATATGGCTACCATGAGCCTGGATTCGCCCAGCTCGTTGCCGGCAATTGTGGAAGATATAATCGACGGAATGCGGGCAAAGGTCGTGAGCAGCAGGTACTGCCATATCTTCATGTCGGTGAGGCCAACCACGTAGGACAGCATGTCCTTGGGGGTTCCAGGAATTAGGAACAGCAGGAATGTCAGTGAGTTGCGCTGCAGAGGATTGTTGAGGATGGGCAGTGAGTTGAGATCTGTGTCCGGGAAGAATGTATAGAATAACTTTAGGCCAAATTTGCGGGTCAACAGTATTGCCACAACACTGCCGAGAATTGCTCCGATAAGCACGTAGATAGTGCCCCATAACCCACCGAACACATATCCTGCGGCAACCTCAACCAGCTCGCCTGGGATAAACGCTACCACAACCTGCAGAGCAGTTACCAGAATCATAATCAGGGCTCCCAACAGATAGTTCTGCTCCACCAGAGCGCGAATGGGACCAGCGTCTGTAAAGTATTGACGCATGAGAATTACACCCACAACCGTCGCAACTACAAACAGAGCCGATACAATGCTTAGTATGGTAGCAGCCTTGATTTTGGTTTCCTTGGATGCCTTGGGAGAGGAGGGGTTGATATTGTCTTGTGTTTGGTTAGGGTGATTGTCCATAAGCGCCTCCTTGATTTACATGAAGTATAACACACAAACACCTGAATTTCGAATTGTGCAACACAGTTTTGTGGCAAAAAACAAGCAATTGCTGTATACTCAAGAAATAAACTTAAATTTAAAGTAATGCAGGAGGAGTTGGGTTGAGTCGTTATTTGTTGTGGCTGATGCTGTGTGTTTTAGCCATTGCCATGATAACAGGTTGCGGTATCAGTGTGGATTTTCAGTCTCTGGATGTGAATACTGCCAGCCCCACACCATCAATAACCCCTTCGTATACACCCACATCCATACCTACGTCCAATCCTACGGCCACATCTGTGCCCACGGCGACACCTACGACAACACCTACGTCCACTACGGATCCGACGGCAACGCCTACCGTAACTCCAACAGCAACACCTACAGCGACTCCAACGGAAACACCCACCGCGCCCCCCACGGCGACACCTACCCCTAAGCCAACGCCCACTCCCAAGCCTACACCCACGCCCACTCCTCCCAGCGAGCCCATGCCTGACTCATGGTGGTATGTAATCACAACCAATGCAAAGCTGCGTGCAGACTCTAAGTCATCTGCCAAAACAATAGATGTAATCGACAATGGTCAGCTTGTTAAGGTTATTTCCCAGAGAAATGGCTATGTCAAGGTTGTTTACAACGATCAGGAGGGCTACGTGCTGAGGACCAGCATTCAGCCTGTGGAGAACAAGGAGGATTGCCCCCTGCCCAAGCTGTGGCAGGCTAACTGCAACGAGTACATAACTTTGCGCAAAACGCCTGGAGGCTATGGCATTGATACCATTCCCGTAGGTGGCGTAATGGAGCTCCAGGAGTGGAATGGCCTGTATGCCAAGGTAAAGTACGGCAAGCTGACAGGCTATGTGCTTACCAGCTACATCAAGCCGGCTGGAGACAAGTATTTTAAGAACTTGCTTAAAGTGGTAGATGTAACTAGCCAGTACACGTATTCTCAGATGATAGAAGACATACACACTCTGCAGAAAATGTATCCGGACCTGATTGCCGTGGAATCCATGGGTACCAGTGAACTGGGCAGAGACATACCTGTTATGCGCATCGGCAATCCGGAGGCTGAACGGCACATAATGATTCAAGGCTCAATTCACGCCAGAGAGCATATGACTACATGGTTGCTAATGGCCATAGTGGAATATCAGCTGGCCCACGACATAACCTTCCTGGCGGATGTTTGTTTCCATGTGGTTCCTATGGTCAATCCGGACGGAGTTACATTGTCCCAGACTGCATCATTTACGGAGGCCCAGCTCAAAATATATAACGACGACTTGCGACACCAAAACACCTGGTATGGTAGAACCCAGTACGCTGCTAAGTGGAAGGCCAACGCCCTGGGTGTAGATCTTAATCGCAACTTTCCGGCAGGATGGGAGGACATAGCTTCGAGGGAGTTGCCTTCGTCGGAAAATTTCAACGGAACTGAGCCTCTGTGCGCAGCAGAGTCTCGCGCTTTGGCAGAATATACGCTAAAATACACTTGGGCCGCCACCATTAGCTACCATTCTTTTGGCAGTGTTATCTACTATAACTTCGGAGAGAGAGAGGACGTGAACCGGCGATCCGCATCCCTGGGTGAGGCGGTCGAGGCAGTCACAGGATACCCGTTGTCAGATGGCGATGAGATGGATGGCGGAGGATACAGAGACTGGGCAATAGACGCTCTGGGAGTCCCATCAATTACTGTGGAAGTTGGCTGTGATGAACCGCCTCTCTTGGACAGGGAACTTTATTGCCTGTTTGCCAGGAATTATGATGTGATGAGAGCGGTGGCAGAATGGGCCTTGGCACAACCAGTTGAAGATGCAGAAGAGACAGAAGAGATAGAAAAAACAGAAGATGATGAAGAAACGGAAGAAATAGAAAAGACAGAGGACGAAGAGGTGACAGAAGAGGAGGAAACTCTAACGGTCACGGAATAATAAGCTAGGAGACAGTACTACTGTTTTGGGAGGATATATGAAGAAGCAGGCAATTCTATTTTTTATATGTGTGGTGTGCTTTGTGGCCATCATTTTTCTGGTGTCACAGGATGACCCGGCTCCAACAGGGGACATTGTCTCAAACACCGCAACTCCTACTCCGGAGGCTACGGCTACTCCCACAGGCTCTCCTACGAATATAGCTACAGCGACGCCCACACCTGATGCAGATCCTCTCAAGGCAGAAAGGGACGCTATGCTTACCAAACTTAACAAAATGTTGGCTCAATATATGTACGACGAGGTTTTGGCAGAGATAGATGCCAACCCCCAGTTGGCCAACGATGAGACTGCAACCCTGGCACAGCAGGCTACAGATCTTAAGTCCAAGCTGGTAAAGTACGACGGCAAACTCTACCACATATTCTTCCACAGCCTCATTGTATATCCAGAGTTGGCCTTTGATCACGATGGCGACCATGCCACATATTACGACTACATGGTAACGGTAGAGGAGTTTAATCGCATTCTGCCTCTGTTGTACGAGGGCGGATTTGTGCTTTTTGACTACGATTATATCGTTTCCTTTGACGAAAACGGCAAGGCCACATATCTGGACATTTACCTCCCCGAGGGTAAGAAGCCTTTGATCGTTTCCTTTGACGATACGAACTACTACGAATACATGAAGGGTGATGGCTTTGCAGAGTGTCTGGCCATCAACGAAAAGGGAGATCTGGTCAACAAGCTGGTAACTCCTGAAGGCAACGTTGAGTATTCCTACGAGGCCGACGGAATGCCTATTCTGAACACATTTGTAGATCAGCATCCCGACTTTTCCTACAAGGGGGCAAAGGGAATTGTGGCTCTCACCGGTTACGAGGGCGCATTTGGTTACGACTATACTGAGATGTCCGGAGCGGAGAAGGAAGCTGCCATTGCCGAGTGTAAGCGCATTGCTGACAAATTCAAGGAAGATGGCTGGAAGCTGGCATGCCACAGTTATTCCCACAGGGTGGCATTTACCACAGAGACAATTACAACCCAGCAGGTTATAGACGACACCAACCAATGGCTCAATGAGGTTGGAGCAATTATAGGAGATACCAATCTGTACATTACGCCTTTTGGCTGCTATTTCACCGATGCCCGCAGACAGGCCTGGGTAGACAGAGGATTTAAAATCATCATGCCCGTTTACTACATTCAGGATTATTACAGTGGATCGGAGTTTATGATTCACAACCGCTGTAACATCGATGGCATAACGCTTGTTAAGCACCCGGAGAGATTGGCAGAATTCTTTGATGCATCACTGGTGGTTGATGAGAAGAGGCCATAGGACAGAAAACTACAGATTCATACAATAAATAACAACTAAGAGTTCAGGCGTATCAACCTGGGCTCTTTTGTCTTCCTTTAGACCTCCAAATCAGGCACAATTAGTGGGTGATTCAGGCCTGCCAAAATTGACTTTGTGCTTGTGAATAGGCTATAATTTATTAGATTCGGTTACTATGCCAGAACGGAGGTTGTGCGTATGTCTAAGAGAATAGAAAACCCCATGCTTTGTGATTTATCCAAGGCCCTGCTTGCCTTGAAAACAGAGGACGAATGCATTAATTTTCTCAATGATTTGCTGAGCATCAATGAAATGAATGCTATTTCCCAGAGATGGCAGGTCGCTGTTATGCTGCGTTCGGGAGCCAAATACTCGGATATCTGCGAATCTACCGGAGCTAGTTCTGCCACCATCAGCAGAGTGAGCAAGTGCATAGATAACGGAGAGGGTGGTTACGCCACATTACTTGATAGATTGTACCCGAGGTAGAGGAACAGATGAAATTATTAGACGGAATTATCGGAACATACAGTGAGAGAGCTCTCAAGAAGGTACGCCCCATTGCAGACAAAGTGGAGGCCCTGGAACCAGTATTCCAGCAGCTCACAGATGATCAGCTCCGACTCAAGACACAGGAGTTCAAGGATCGCTATGCTGCAGGAGAGACATTGGACCAGCTACTACCGGAGGCTTTTGCTAATGTTAGGGAGGCCTTTGTCCGCACACTCAAGAAGCGCCCATTCTACGTACAGCTGTTGGGCGGTATCGTGCTGCATCAGGGCAGGATTTCCGAGATGAAGACCGGAGAAGGCAAGACCTTCGTTGCCGTTCTGCCTGCATACCTCAACGCCCTGACTGGACAGGGAGTACACATTGTTACAGTTAATGACTATTTGGCCAAGTTCCAGAGCGAACAGATGGGTCTGGTGCTCAACTTCCTGGGCATGTCTGTGGGTTGTATTTTGCATGGACTTACAAATGAACAGCGCCGACAGGCATATGCCTGCGATGTCACATACGGTACCAACAACGAGTTGGGTTTTGACTACTTGAGAGACAACATGGTTATGGACCTGTCCGAGAAGGTTCAGCGCAAACTGAGCTTTGCCATTGTAGATGAGGTGGACAGCATCCTGATCGATGAGGCCAGGACTCCTCTCATTATTTCCGGTGCCGGAGATAAGTCTTCGGACCTGTACAAGAAGGCCGACATGTTGGCCAAGAGGATGACACCTTTTTATGTCACCCAGGTAGAGAGTCGCGAGTTCGCCGGCGAGGCAAATGAGGATGCAGATTATATTGTAAACGAGAAGCAGAGGTCCGTCACCTTGACCCCCAGGGGAACACAGAGGGCCGAGATGTACTTTGGCATTGAGAGTCTGTCTGATCCTGACAACCTGACTCTGCTGCACCACGTAAACCAGGCTATCAAGGCCTACGGCATTATGAAGAGGGACAGGGATTACGTGGTCAAGGACAATCAGGTGCTTATCGTTGACGAGTTCACGGGCCGTATTATGTACGGCAGACGCTTCAACGAGGGTTTGCACCAGGCTATTGAGGCCAAGGAAAACGTAAAGATTGAGAAGGAGAGCCGCACTCTGGCCACCATCACATTCCAGAACTACTTCAG